>JAAYHR010000022.1 GCA_012735275.1 Erysipelothrix sp. | reverse complement strand
TAACTTCAAAAAAGCTTAATAAAATTAATCAAAACTATTCACATTCTCAATGCTGAATAGTTTTTTTATTGCCAAAACATGAAATAAGTTCACTTTAAGCAATAAAGACAAGAAAAACTTTTCTTTATTACATAAACGACAAAAATTAACAATCTAAGTTTAAGCTGCGAATCCTGTAAAAGAAGAATTAATCATCGTCCATACTAACGATATGCACGGTCAAATAGATCCAGGTGTTAAAGAATTAGCTTATTTAAAAGCTTATAAAGAGCATGTTTCTGCTGATGCTTTATTTGATGCTGGCGATGCTTCACAAGGTTTACCAGTAAATAATGTTACAAAAGGTCGCGCAATGGGCGAACTGATGGAAGCTATTGGCTTTAATGCAATGGCTGTTGGTAACCATGAGTTTGACTTTAGTCTTGATTCAGTTTTAGGTAAAGAAGATGGCTTCTTTACAGCGTCACCTAGTATAAAAAAACTAGGGACCAATGTCTACTATTCTCCAGATTCTAAAACTGGAGTACCAAATGATCCGGTATTTGAAACATCTATTACTATGGATTTAGATGGAGTAAAAGTAAGTGTATATGGTCTTTCAACTCCCGAAACAAAAGTTAAGGCAGATCCACGCCATAGTGAGGGGATTGATTTTAGAGATCCGATTCCTGCTTTAAAAGAAGAAATGAAAAAAGATATGCATAAAGATTCTGAATATCATATTGTTATTGGACACTTAGGAACTGATTTAGAAACTAAGGAAGCATGGCGTATGACTACTGTGGCAGAAGCTTTACAAAAAGATCCAGATTTCAATCAAGAGAAATATATTGTAATTGATGGTCACTCACATACTGCATATCTAGAAGGATTAAGATTTGGTGATAATGTTATTTACGGACAAACTGGTGGTACCCTAGGATCACTTGGTGAAATTCGTATTAACTTAAAAGAATTCGAAAAATCTACTTCTAAAAACGTGATGATTAGAGACGGTTATGAAATAGATGCTGAAATGGCTATACTGACACCAGATCAAATCATTTCCGATAAGATTGATGTTATTTATGCTGAATATGATGATCTAACTCAAGAAGTAGTTATTTCTGATAACCCAATTGAGTTTGAAGGGGATAGGTCACTAGTTAGAACTAGAGAAACTAACTTAGGTAATATTATTGCTGACTCAATTTATAATTATGGTTTAGATACCTTTGAAGAATTCTCACATGTAGCTGTAATGAATGGTGGAGGAATAAGGGCTTCACTTCCAAAAGGAAAACTTACACTGAAAGAAATTATTACAGTTATGCCTTATGGTAATCGAATTGTGCAAATAGATGTTACTGGAGCACAATTACTTGCTATGTATGAACATGCACTTAAAGCGCCAGCATCAGAAGAGTTAGATGATAATGGAGTTCCTCTGTTAACTTCAGATCCAGCTATTTTACATTCGTCTGATTCAATAAGAGTTAAGTTTGATCCAAGATTAGAAGCAGGATCAAGAGTTCAAGATATTCAAATTATAGATGAAGAAACTAATACATTAGTCCCATTAGACTTAAATAAGACTTATAAAGTTGTTACTTTAGAGTTCTTAGCAGTTGGTGGGGATGGATTTACAATGTTAGGTGGACCAAGAAATGAAGGTATTACAGATTCAGATATCTTTGCTGATACATTTAGATCTCATGGTAAAAGTGAAGATATTGATTGGACGCTTTATGGTGAAGGTTTAGAGCCTTACCGTATAGTTCCAACTAAGTTTGCACCGCTTGATGCAGCAAGTCAGTTAATCACGATAGTTGATGAAGCTACTACTGTATTAGATAATAGAGATAAGTATACTGAAGAATCTTTAGCTGTATTAGATTTAGCAATTGCTAATGTGAATGACATTATTAGTAAGTTTAAGACGAGAACTTATGCTTCACTAACCAATGTTACTGAAGATGATTTCCAAGTGGCACTTACTGAATTAAGAACGGCGATTGATGGTTTAGAAGAAGTAGTTGAGATTGAAGAACCGAAAGTTCCAGTTGATCCAACACCACCAGTAGAAGAAAAGCCTACTGTTAAGCCGCCAGTTAATGAAAAACCAGCTGTAAAGCCGCCGGCAACAGGGATTAAATCTGATTTCACACCGATTATAATTGGTGTTTCTGTAGCAGTAATTGCTTTAGCAGCATATGTTTTACTAGGTAAAAAAGGTAAAGAAAAAGGGGCTGTAACGAAAGTATAAGTCTCTAAATATAAAAAGGCGTTAAACCTATATTAGGAATAACGCCTTTTTAGTATAATATACTTATGGAACAAATAAATTTGAACACAGAAGTATATCACTCTATTCGCATAGATAATGATATACCATTTCAGTTAAAATTACCACTCCAAATTG
>JAAYHR010000021.1 GCA_012735275.1 Erysipelothrix sp. | reverse complement strand
ACTTCTACGTGGTGTAAACCGTGAAGAAATCGAACGTGGACAAGTTCTATGTAAACCAGGAACAGTTCAACCTCATAAACAATTCAAAGCACAAGTTTATATCTTAAGTAAAGAAGAAGGTGGACGTACAGTTGGTGCTGGTAACGTTACTGAAATTCTATAATTAAAAATTTCGAAAGAAGACCATTTGGTCTTCTTTTTTTATATCTTTCACATATAGGAGACAATGAGATAAGCCCTTACATTAGAGCTAATTGGACGTTTGTGAATTACTATTACCAGTTTTTATTAAATAATTCACATAAGGCTTGCATTTAGTATTTCGATAAGTTATAATACTAACGAACAACAGGAGGAAATATAATGAAAAAATTATTAGCAGTTTTATTAGTATTAACATAACTAGTTGCATGTGGTGGATCAGGATCTAACGCAACTATTAAATTAGGAGTTGCAAGTACACAAGGTGCAAAAGTTGATGAGAAAGATGCTAACAAAGCTGAATACACTACAGTAGTTGTAGCAGTAGCTTTAAAAGATGATAAAGTAGCATATGTTTCTATCGATGAATCACAACAATTCGCAAACATTGTAGACGGAGCGGTCGTTACAGAAACAGAAAAAACTAAAAAAGAAAAAGGTTCAGACTATGACATGAAAGGTGCTTCAGAAGCAGCTGGATTAGGAAAAGAATGGGACGAACAAATCAAAGCTTTAGAAGAAGCATTAATTGGCTTAACTAAAGATGAAGTAGTAGCATTATTTGCTGGTGAAGATGTTAAATCTTCAGCTACAATTTTCTTAGGAAATATTGAAGCAACAGTTGTTAAAGCAATCGACGCAGCAGTTGAAGTTAAAGATGTTGCTAAAGTTGGATTAGGTTACGTAGTTTCTAACAAAATTGGTAGAGAAGGCGGATCTGAAACTGTAATGGACTACGCATTCATCGCAGTAGACAAAGACGATAAAATTGTTTCAGCTCAATTAGACGCTGCACAAGAAAAAGTTGACTTTGTTGACGGAGCTCACAAACCACAAGAAATTAACCAAACTAAAGGTGAATTAAAAGATAAATATGCAATGATCGGTGCTTCACCAATCAAAGCTGAATGGAATACACAAAACGATTCATTAATGGAAGCATTAGTTGGAAAAACATTTGACGAAGCTGCTGGACTAGAAAACTCTAAAGACGATCTAGAAACTACAGTAACAATGTCAATTGCATCATACCAAGCTGCAATCGCAAACGCTAAAGCTGCATTAACAGAATTAAAATAATAGTTAATTAAAGAACCTTCGGGTTCTTTTTTTATGTCCAAAACATATATGGTATAATTTAAGGCATGGAGAGTGGATATATGTCAATAAATAATAAATTAATGGAATTTTTAGATAAGAGTCATTCGAACTTTCATGCAGTCAATGAAATGGCAATGATCTTAGATGAGCAAGGCTTTACACATTTAGAAAATAATCAAGCATGGGACTTATCAGCAAAAGCTAAGTACTATGTCAAAGTAAACAATTCATCAATCTTTGCTTTCGACTTAAGTGATTATCAAGCAGGTATGGGCTATAAGATTGTCGCATCACATACGGATGCCCCAACCTTTAAAGTTAAACCAAATGCAGTTAAGATCGTCAATAACTATATTATTGTTAACTCAGAAGCATACGGTGGACTAATCGACTATACTTGGTTAGATCGTCCGTTAAAATTAGCAGGAAGAGTAATCATAAAAGAAGACGGTAAATTAGTCACAAAACTATATGATTCAAAGAAAGCAGTTGGAATTATTCCATCTCTTGCTATTCATATGAACCGTGAAGTTAATAAAGAAACTAAATTTAATCGTCATACCCAAATGCGTCCAGTAGTTGGCCAAGGTGAAGAGTTTAACTTCAAAGCACATTTAGCAAACTCATTAAATGTTAGTGAAGATGCTGTATATGATTATGAGTTAGTCTTCAAGCCCTTAGAAAAAGCAACATATGTTGGCTTTAACGATGAGTTTGTCGCATCAAACCATATTGATAACCTACAATCAGCATACGTTTCATTTGAAGCATTTATCAATTCAAAAAATAATGGATCAGTAAATGTTTATGCATCATTTGATAACGAGGAAATTGGCTCAATGACAAAACAAGGAGCACAAGCAACAATCCTCCGTGATATCTTAATTAGAATTTCTGATTACTTTAAACTATCAAATGAAGAACATTTAATCTCACTAGCTAAATCATTTATCGTCTCAGCCGATAATGCTCATGCAAATCATCCAAACTATTTAGAAGCAAACGATGAAAACCATGTCGTATCATTAAATGCAGGGGTAGTCGTTAAATACTCAGCAAATCAAAAATATACAACTGATGCACTATCATCAGCATTAATGCAAGAACTATCAAAACTAAGTGGTGCAAAAATCCAAGCCTTTGTTAACCGTGCAGATGCACCAGGTGGATCAACACTAGGGGCAATCTCAGGTACACAAATTTCAATTATGTCAGTGGATATTGGATTACCACAATTTGCAATGCACTCAAGCATGGAGTTAGCTGGATCTGAAGATAGCCAACATATGCTAGATTTACTTCAAGCCTTTTACAATTGTGAGCTGATCGTAAGTTCAGATAGTCTTCAAGTAAAGGCTTAAATCATTGACAATATGGCATAGTATTGATAAAATATTTATTCAAAGGGGAGTAGCTTGCGAAAGTGTAATCTCGAATAATATCCGTCAACACGTTATTTTTATAACCGGGTATTATGTCAATTAGTTGATTAGCCAGACCTTTATCCTTATTTTTAGGGACGGGTCTTTTTTAATAGGAGGAAACTATGTATTTTAACGAAGAGATTGACGTAGTAGTAGAAAGACTGGACTCAAATATTGAGACTGGTTTGAATGATACTCAGGTCGAGGCAACTCGTGCTAAGTATGGTTATAACGAACTAGCGGAAGCAAAGAAAGATTCGCTATTAGTAAGATTCTTTAACCAATTTAAAGATGCAATGATTATTATGTTAATTATTGCGGCAGTTGTATCAATTGCAGTAGAACCAAGCGAATGGATGGACTCACTAATTATTATGGTGGTCGTAATCTTTAACGCAATAATTGGTATGACACAAGAATCAAAAGCTGAAGAATCACTGGAAGCACTAAAGAAAATGTCTGCTCCAACAGCAACAGTATTAAGAAACAATCATAAAATTACAATACCAGGTCGTGAAGTTGTAATCGGAGATATCGTCTATTTAGAAGCTGGAGACTTTGTATCAGCCGACGTCCGTATTTTAGAATCATATAACTTATCAATTGATGAATCATCATTAACAGGTGAATCAACAGCCGTATCGAAAAAGATTGATGTTATTGAAGACGAAAATGCTGCCTTAGGCGATAGAAAAAATATGGCATTCTCATCATCACTAGTAACTTATGGTCGTGGTGTTGCAATTGTCGTTGGTGTCGGAATGGATACAGAAGTTGGTAAGATTGCAGATATGCTAGTTACAACTGAAGTTGAACCAACACCATTACAAGTTAAACTTGCGCAAATCGGTAAGTTAGTTGGTATTTTATCATTAGTTATTGTTGCAGCAGTATTCGCGCTTGAACTAGCTTCCAATGGCGATGTTATTGGTGCCTTTAAAACAGCGGTTGCACTAGCAGTAGCGGCAATCCCAGAAGGTCTACCAACAGTTGTAACAGTTGTTCTATCAATTGGTGTAACTAACATGGCGAGCCACAATGCGATCATTAGAAGACTGCCTGCAGTTGAAACTTTAGGATCAGCATCGATCGTATGTTCAGATAAAACAGGAACATTAACACAAAACAAAATGACAGTTACAAAAGTATTCGTAGCTGGCGATGGTTTATACAATATTGAAGATTCACTAGATAATAAAGCAGCAAAAGAAATGTTAGACTACTTTAGCTTATCAAGTGACGCCGAAGTAAGAATGGATGGCGAAGAACAAATTTTAATGGGAGATCCAACCGAAACAGCATTAGTTGTGGCATCATTAAAATACAATCAAACTAAAAAAGACTTACTAACAGAATACACATATAAAGACGAACTATCATTTGACTCAACAAGAAAAATGATGACAGTTGTTTATGAATACGCAGGTAAATTTATCTCAATTACTAAAGGTGCTCCTGATGTGATCTTACATAGATCAGTAAACAAATCAGAAGACTACTTTATAGTTAACGATGACATGGCAAGCCAAGCACTTCGTGTTTTAGCAGTTGCTTATAAAGTTCATGATACTTTACCAGAAAACATTACAAGTGATGACCTTGAAAATAATTTAAACTTCGTTGGATTAGTTGGTATGATTGACCCACCACGTCCAGAAGTTAAAGAAGCGATCTCATTAGCTAAAGGTGCGGGCGTTAGAACGATTATGATTACTGGTGACCATATTATGACAGCTAAGGCAATTGCAAGTGACTTAGGTATTCTAATGGATGGTGACTTATCATTAACAGGACCACAACTTGCAGAACTATCAGATGAAGAATTACAAAGAGATATTGAGAAATACTCAGTCTACGCACGTGTTGCTCCAGAGCAAAAAGTACGTATCGTTAGAGCATGGCAAAAAGATGGTCACGCAGTTGCGATGACAGGTGATGGAGTCAATGACTCACCTGCCCTAAAAGCAGCTGACATTGGCTGTGCGATGGGTATTACCGGAACTGACGTTGCTAAAGGCGCGGCAGAAATGATCTTAACAGACGATAACTTTGCAACAATTATTTACTCAATTGAAGAAGGTCGTGGAATCTACAATAACATTAGAAAAGACGTTCACTTCTTACTATCAAGTAACATTGGTGAAATTGTCGCAATCTTCTTTGCAAGTTTAATCAGTTTCCTATCACCAGAAATTAACTTTGGTGTTCCATTATTACCAATCCATTTACTATGGGTTAACTTAATTACTGACTCACTACCAGCCTTTGCATTAGGTATGGAGCCTGTAGGACCTGAAGTAATGTTAGAGAAACCTCGTCCAAAAGACGAAAGTCTCTTTGCACACGGATTAACATACACAATTATCTGGCAAGGATTTATGGTCGGTATTCTAACACTAGCTTCATACATTATTGGACAAACAAGTGTAGACCATGCAACAGGTATGACAATGGCATTCTCGACTTTAGCAATTGCGGAATTATTCCATGCATATAACTTAAAGTCAGACAAATCAATCTTTAATAAGGATATCTTTAATAACAAATGGTTAAACGGAGCATTCCTAGTTGGACTGACACTACAAGTACTATTAATTTACGTTCCATTCCTAGCAGGCATCTTCTCATTAGTTAACTTAAGTGTTACTCATGAATTAATTGCTTTAGGATTAGCAATGTTAGTTGTACCAATTGTTGAAGTTTCAAAAGTGTTAAAAAGAGCTTTTAAGAAAGCTTAATAAGCAAATCAAAATAAAAAGCAATATGCTATAATTAATTAGAAAGTTGGTAGATTTATGAGCAAGGCAATGATCGATTTACTAGAAACGAGAAATGTTACGCTTAATGACATTATTGATTGTGTAGCTTACTTGGAAAAGGGCTACAATGGTGGAGAAATAGATCATAGTTTAGTTGGTGCCAACATTCTTGAAATATTAGCAAAAAGAGAAGTACAACATGCTATTAGAACCGGCATTGGATTAGATCGAGCGGCCGAAGAAGGATTATTTGAAGATAAAGTTTTAGAAGATATTATTATGCGCGATGAATCACTCTACGGAGTTGATGAAGTCTTAGCATATGGTATCTGTAATCTTTACGGCTCAATTGCTCTAACTAACTTTGGTTATATCGATCGCGTTAAACCAGGAATCATCGGTGTACTTAATGAAGATAAGACAGGTCAGTGTAACACTTACCTAGATGATATCATTGGTGCGATTGCAGCAAGTGCGGCAAGTAAGAGTGCCCACAACAGATAAGGTGGATTTAATGAAAAAAATACTAGCTGTCATTATGGCAGGATTAATAATTTTAGTAGGTTGTTCAAGTAAACAGCCAGATTATAAAATCACTCCAACTCAAGCAATAGAAATTCTTGAAACGGGAGAAAATATAATTCTTTACTTAGGCTCAAGAGAGTGTTCAGCGTGTCAAGCACTTGCGCCGACATTTGAAGAAGTAGCTAATGAGTATCCAAATAAGTTATACTACATAGAAATTCTTGATGCTCAAGCAAATCATACAGAAGATTACGCTAAACTGTTAGAAGAATATACTGGCAAGCTTAGTTCAACGCCAACAATCTTTGCGATCAACAATAAAGAAGTTGTTGATAAACACGTTGGTTTAATGAAATATACAGAATTAGAAAATATGATGTCAAGAAACAATATAAAATAGAATAAGGAATGAGGTGTTATTGTGGAAGTAAATATCATGTCCAAAACTGCTTTAGTTGAAAAGTTTATTAAGTTAAACATTAAAGCAGGGGATAGTGTATATATCGAATCACAAATAACATCTTTTTCTTTTACAAGTGTTCAAGGTTCCTTCTTTATCCAAACCTTACGTGACTACTTAGGTCCAGAAGGTACGATAATTAGTAACTTAAACAGTCAAGTTCAAAGAATAGTTATTTATGATGAAGTAAAAGGTCGAAATCGCGTCGTTAATACTTATCAATCAAGTGAGCTAGCCAAATACTTAGCTAACTTTAAAGATGTAAGTATCTCTAAATCAAGCTTCTATCCCTACGTGGCAGTTGGTAAATATGCTGAGGCAATTACAGGTAGTCAAAGCTTTGACTTCCCTAACGGGCCCAATTCGCCGATGGCACGCCTATATGAACTCCACGCTAAGGTATTACTCATTAATCATGATGTTCGCTCAATGCTAGTACATAATTATTGCATTGAATCACATCCAACAAGCGTAATAGAAGTGACTAATGGTATCCATAATGCAAAACTTGTAAACTATTTAAATAAGAGTAATGCGATTAATTTATTTGATGTAATGTTTAAAGAAAAGAAATATAAGAGAATGTTTTACTATACAAAAGATCAGGATAATACACTACTAAGCTTTAGTCTTAGAGAATATGTTGATTATTGTAATAGTGTATTTGAGAGGAAGATATAAATGAAGAAAATACTGATAGGATTAATGGTACTAATATTACTAGTGGCTTGCGGTAAGGAAGACTATGGTTTAGGTGTCTATGGCGATAAGCAATATACAAACGATAACTTTAATATCAAATTAGATATAACAGATAAATTTTCATATTTAACTGATAAAGAACTAAAAGCATATAATGAATCAGTTTTAGCGGCTAGTCAAAGTCCAGATCATGATAAATACTTTAATAAAGTAATGGATTTATCAAATACAAACGATACAAGTTTAGTTGCTTATGTTGACTCACGTCCTAAAGTATATAAAAACTCTTTAGCTGAATTAAATAATTATTTAGATTTCTTAACACAACAATCAATTAATTATGCACTTAAAACTAGTACCCATACTTTAAATGGGGTGGAATATGATCGCGCTGACTTAACTTTAGACTTTGGTTATAAGCAAACAGTCCTAATTGCAGTAAAAGGTGATTACTTATTAAATGTACAAGTAAACTACAGTGAGGGTAATGAAGAGGATTTAGACAAACTTCTTGTTATGTTAAATAACAATGAGTAAGTATTATATTCAATCCTATAAACATGATGGTTCATTACATCGTACTTGGTCGCCAGTTTTAGTTGTTGAAGACAATGATGAGATGTTTATTGCTATCAATAAGCACACCCGTATCTATGAATCAAACAACCGATCATGGATTGCGCGTGAGCCAGCTCTTTACTACTTGTATAAAAAACAGTACTTTAATGTCATTGCGATGTTAAGAAGAGATGGAATTTACTATTACTGTAACTTAGCATCACCAAGTATTTATGATGGTGAGGCAATAAAAAACATTGATTATGACTTAGATGTTAAATTTTATCCAGATGGATCACATATTATTCTTGATGAAAAAGAGTTTGTCAGCAATAATTTAAAGTATAAATATCCAGAAGTGCTAGAAAATCAATTAAGAGATGAGATTAAAAATATTATATCTTTACATAAAAGTGGCCAAAAACCCTTCAATGAGGAGGAGAATCGCCAGTTATTCCAAAGATATCTTAATAAACTATAAAAGATCCGAAATAGGCTTGACATCCTGCTTCGGATTTCGTATTATATAAAAGCTGTGAAAGGGAGCTAAGGCTTCTGGAAGAAAGAAAAAAGACTTTGTAAAAAGGCTTGCTCTTCACTATCAGATATGATATACTTCATAAGCGTTAAAACAACGCCAAGCAAGAAATTGTTCTTTGAAAACTAAATAGGAAACGTCGATTCAATAATTAAAAAAATAAATCGAGATAACAAAACAAACATTAAAAGTCGGTAGACTATAAATACTAAATGAGTCAAATGGAGAGTT
>JAAYHR010000002.1 GCA_012735275.1 Erysipelothrix sp. | reverse complement strand
TCAATATAATTTAAATTAAATAAATTAATTAAACCAACTAAAACAGAATCAACATAAATTCCATAGAAGTATTGTTGTGAGTTTTTAACTCCCAAGTTTCCTTCAATAATAAAATCAAACGTTTGATGAATATGCGTGTGTTGAATTAGTCCAGCATTATCGCATAATTGCTTATCCGACAACATGGCGTGTAGTTCTACCGCATTGTTAAGGGTAATTTCTGCTAATGTTACCAGCCCATCAAATAGGCGTATCGGTTCAACTAACATCATATAACTATCGACAACCATGATCCATCAGCGAATCTTCTTTGACTAATAATTGTTCGCATTGCTTGATCTAGTAAGATTGCAAACCATGCGCCCATTAATCCACCAGCAAAGCTAATTGCAAATAAGTAACCAGCTACTGGTCGAATAACACCAATACATGTCATCATTAAGAATGCTGTAAACTTCAAGTCACCACCACCTCTTAATGTTCCAATTGTAATTGTCCCAAGGACTTGGAAGGAAACAACTAATCCAACAATAATCATAATTGGATTTCCAAGCGTTAGTACAATTGAGTTCCCTTGTGAGAATAAGCTTAAGATTGTTGTTCTAAAGACAATCAAGTTAAAGCCTAAGATTAAGGCAACAAACAGTCCAATTCTTTGCAATATCAGACTATAAAGCATTGCTAAATCCGGTCTTTCCTTACCTAAACTCATCCCAACTAATGTAGCAGATGCAATTGATAACCCCTCACCAACCGCAAAGGCTAAATTAAGAATGTTAACGACAACTTGATGGGTAGCAAAATTGTCTGTTCCTAACTTGGCAATAATAATCGCAAAGACTAAGAATCCACCACGAATAAATATTTGCTCAATAAAAGCAGAAGAAGATACTCTGATTAACTCACTAACACGCGTAAAGTCTAAGGACATGTTGCCCTTAAATACTAGTGAAACAAAGTTACCTTTTCTAGTAATAGAATATATTGAAATAATAAATGCCACAATGTTACCAATCATTGTCGCAATCCCTGCACCAACTACTCCCATTTCTGGAAAGAAGCCGATACCATAAATTAATAAATAGTTAAAAATAATATTAACAACGTTAGCTGTTAAGTTTGTAACCATTGAAATTTTGGTATTTCCCGCTCCCCTTTGTGCCGACGTCAGTGTCATCGCAACTGCGGTAAAGAAGTTACCAACTGCGATAGCGCGGAAGTATGGAACAGCTAGATCAATATAATCTGTAGTTGCTCCCGACATAAGTAGGATTGGTTCTGCAAAGATAAAACCGATCAGTGACATTAAAAATGAGATACTAACACTCAATATTAATGCACTCATTAGGATTTTATTGGCTTCAGCTTGGCGGTCTTGACCCTTTCTCCGTGAGATTATAACGGTCAAACCTGTATTTAGTGCCATAACTAATGCTAATAAAATGAACTTTGGTTGGGTAGTGATACCAGCTGCTGCAATTGCTCCTGAACCTAAATGGCTTACCATAATTAAGTCCGCAGAACCGATTAACCCAATCAACACCATTTCCATGGATGACGGCCACGCCATCTGAAATGCTGTAAAATACGCTTCTTTTGTTGAAGGTAGTGGATTTTTCCGTAATTTCTTCGGAATTAAATTATCCACTGCAAAAAACCTTCGAATTAATTTCATAATACACTCCTAACCAAGATATTATAACATCATTTCATAGGGGAAAAACAATAAAATAAGCTTTCGCTTTACTTTTGCTATAATAGTCTTAGGAGTGATTAGATGAAAACAAATAAAGATAAATTAATTACACATGCAGCTAGTGGAACGATTGCTCACCCAACACTTGGAAAATCATATTGGACAAGCTTTGATGGACAAGCAATCAATGTCCCAAGTGTTGGATCAATTACCTATGATATTGAAGTTGGCCATAACTGCATTGACTTAGTCGGAGATCATGTTGAGCCCGGAGTCTCAATTAGAAACAATGATAAAGCTAACAATATGACGCTTAATCATTTAGCATGCATCGGTAATATTGCAACAATTACAAGCGGTAATGCGAAAGGAGCAACCGGCTTTGTAACTGGAAAACATGGTGGAGTTGATCATGTGATAATCCACTTTGAACAAGACATTATTAACCAGTTAGTAATTGGCGATAATATTCAAATTAAGACCAAAGGATTAGGCTTAGCTTTAACTGATTATCCACAAATTAAACTCTTTAATCTTGATCCAAACTTATTTGAAGAAATAGATATTAGTGTTGATGTTAATAAGCGCGTAACTGTTCCAGTAACAAAAGTACTACCAGCTCATTTACTGGGTGCGGGACTTGGATCAGCTAATATCCAAATTGGTGATTATGACATTATGATGCATGATCAAACCGAGAATCTTAAGTATGATTTAAATAGCCTACGCTTTGGTGACTTTGTAGCAATTAAAGATCATTACGCTGCTTTTGGTCCTCATTATAAAAAAGACTCCTTATCAATTGGAGTTGTTGTTCACTCAAACTCACAATCAGCGGGTCATGGACCTGGTGTGGTAATTATTATGAGTGATGATTCGAATACTTTAGATTATAAACTTAATCCAAATTTAAATCTTAGAGATTTTATCTAATATAAAAGCCACTTCAATTAAGTGGCTTTGTTAATTAAGTAAGTGTTACTTGGTCAATCTCATCAAACTCGGCTAGTCTGACAGTTACTCGCTCTTTTTGCGAAGTTGGTATATTTTTTCCAACAAAGTCGGCACGGATTGGAAACTCACGATGCCCTCTATCGATTAAGACTGCAAGCTGGATCGTTTTTGGACGACCATTAGTAATAATACCATCCATAGCCGCTCTGATCGTACGGCCACCAAATAGTACATCATCAATTAAAACAACTTTTTTATTTGAAAAATCATAATCAATAATTGGCTCAACATCAGTTTTACGTGAATCATCACGCCAAAATTTAATATCAAGGGCAATTGTATCAACTGCGATATCTTCAAACTTTTTAATATTTGAAGCGATTCGATTCATTAAGTATTCGCCACGAGTTTTAATACCGACTAAAACTAAGTCATCAATATTATCATTATTTTCTAATATCTCATGGGTAATTCTTGTTAGTGCACGTTTAATATCATTTTCATTTAAAAGTTCTTTCATATTATCACCTTACTTATATAATATCACAAGTATAAATTTATACTTGCTTTTTTAGTCTTTCATTAATTAATGGTACAAAGATAAATCCAACGACTGCGGTTGCTAACATATATGGTCCATTATAGATTGCAGATGGTCCAAGTGGTAATCCCCAAACTAAGGTTCCAGCTAGTGTATGTGATACAAAGCGAACTAAGTTAGTAACGATAACACCACTATAGATATATTTGCTACTTGGAAAGATACTGGCAATTCCATAGATTCCAAATGCGAAGACATAGTCGAGGAAGAATCCTAAGAATCCACCTTCTAAGTACATCTGCCCTGTTAAAAACTGTAAGGGTACTGAAATCAGTGAAACGACTAAACCTTTCTTATAGCCCATTTGATATGAAGCTAAGAGCAGTATAATTGATGATAAGCCTAAGCTTCCACCATTTGGCATCTTAAATAAGTTAAGTGCATTTTGAATGTATTCAACTGCCATAAACAATGATCCATACATTGCGATCAATACAATATCTCTAGTCGAATAATTTGTTTTATTCATAAAAAAACACCTCCGTAAAGGCGTAGTAATGCGAATAGACTTCCTACGCTAGTATTAACTAGATCAGGTCATAAGGGATAGTGTTTCCACATCTCAGCCGTAGCACCCCTGTCTTGACAAAAAGATTATAACATAAAAAAAGATATTAATCTAATTAATATCTAATCTTATTTATGCTTCTAGTTCAGCTTCAAGTGCAGCTTCTAGTGCAAGTTCATGTTCCATCTCTTTTTGGTTAAACATAACAATTGCGATTCTAACAACTAATAATAATCCTAAGTTAATGATTGACATTAATGAATTAGCTGTAAAGGTATGTAGAACCTCAGAAATCATTAAGTAGCGTAATGCTAAATCTAGTGATTCCCCGATATATAAACCTGCTGTTTTTTCCATTTTAGTAAATAAAGCCATTATTGACATTACTGCACCATGGATAATTATAAGTAATGCAATAACTGAAATAATCATGTTTGCATAATCAATTACTATATGTAAAATATTTTCCATAATCTCACTCCCAATCTCCATTATAATACTTTCGTGTATATTTTCAAGGGCTAGTGATTTTCTTAATAATAGATTCTTCTTTGTCTAAAATTGTAATAGCCTGTTTAATGAATTATAATATTAGAAGGTGATCAAATGAAAACAAAAACACTAAAGAAAATCGGACTAATCTTTTTAGCAGGCATACTGGTAATTACAGGACTGCTTTTTTACTTTAATTATCAAGTAATGAATCAGCCACTGCTTGCGAAAGAACAAACCTTAATCGAAAAACAAAATGAAATAACTAAGCAAATTCAAGCGGAAATATCGAGTGATCCAAAACTCTATAATAACCCTTTTGAAATATCGCCCCTAACTTCACTTATTACTTTTACAAGTGAAGAGCCCATCAGTGTCAATATGACTATTAAGGGCCAACATGGATCAAAAGATATCAGTCAAGAATTTGAAGCATCTAGTACACACTACTTACCAGTATATGGACTTTATCCAGATACAAATAATCAAGTTATAATTAACTATGGTGATCAAGAGCAAGTCTTTAATATTCAAACGGATCCATTACCAGATGATTTTCTTGCTAGTGTTGAAAATATTACTTATGATCAAAACTATCAATCAGAGTTAATGGCTGACTTCTATTTCCTAACACCAGCTTCAAAAGGATATACGAGTGCCTATGATATTAATGGTAATGTTAGATGGTACTTAAGTGAAAACTTAGTTTGGGAGATTCGCTACTTAGAAAACGGTAATCTTGTCTTATCAAATGAGAAGATTATTAATCCACCTTACTATACAACTGGCTTCTATGAAATGTCGATGAGTGGTAAAATCTTTAAAGAATATATTCAACCTGGTGGCTATCACCATGATCTAGCTGAACTTCCAAATGGAAACTTCTTAGTTGCTTCAAGTGACTTTGAAAACTTTACAGTTGAAGATATCATTGTTGAACAAGACCGCACAACCGGCGAAATCGTTAAGACTATTGATTTAAAAGAAATCTTAGATACTGAAAGCGGCAAGAGTGAAAACTGGATTGACTTTGACTGGTTCCACAATAACTCTGTTTGGTATGATGAGCCAACAAACTCAATCACGCTCTCAGGCCGTCATCAAGATATTGTTGTAAATATTGATTATGATAGTTTAGAAATTAATTATATAGTTGGAAACCCTGATACTTTCAGCGCTGATATGCAAAAGTACTTCTTAAAACCAACTAATGACTTAGAGTGGCCTTATGCTCAACATGCTGCTAAGATTCTTCCAAATGGTAATCTCTTTATCTTTGATAACGGAATTAACCGCTCGAAAAACCCTGATGACTATCTTGCTGCTCAAGATAATTATTCACGCGGAGTTATCTATGAAATCAATCAAGCTGATATGACAATAAAGCAAGTCTTTGAATATGGTAAAGAGCGTGGCAGTGATTACTTCTCATCATATATTTCTGATGTTGATTACTTAGGAGAGGATCATTACCTAATTCACTCAGGTGGTGTAGCCTTCTTAGATAATCAAGTACTGAATGCTCCACCAGGTATTAATGATGCCGATCGATTAGCTTCTTATACAAGTGAAGTTAAGGACAATAAATTAATCTTTGAGTTAGAGTTAAATCAAAATTATTATCGAGCGCAAAAGATGAATATTTATAATTCAAATCAAAGTTTAAATATGGACTTAGCCGAAAGTCTTGGTGGATTAAATTCAACTATTTACTTTGAAGCTAAAAAGCAATTTATCAAGCCCGAGTTTGATCAAGCCATTATCGATCAATATGATATCAAGGTAAGTAACTTTGATAATCGCGTATCCTTAAGTGGTGAGTTTGATAAGACCGATAATGTTAAAGTTGTTCTCTATAAGAATTATCAGACTTATTCTTATTTAGTTAGATTATCTGAGCGTCCTTATACTGCCATGTGTATTATTATCTTTGATGATGGTACCCAGCGAGTTGAACATTTCATTAATGATGACAATCGTCTAAAGGGTGAGTATTTAGTACTCTTTGAACTAAATGGTAAGTTATATTCAAGTGGACATAAAGTCGACTTTAAACCTTAAACAAAAAAAGTCCTTACTTCAATTTTGAAGTAAGGACTTTTGATTATTCAAATACGATTTCTTTAGCTTCAATCATATCCATTAGTTGATCATAGTCTTCAATAAAGTAATCCGCTGCTTCACGAACTTCTTGCTCGTATTTAGCAAATGACTCATCGGCAATTCCGACAACTTTAAAGCCACCGGCTTTTGCTGACTTTACCGCATATAAAGCATCTTCAAAGACATATGTATCTTTGATTTGACTACCAAACATTATGGCTGCTTCCTTATAGATAGTTGGATATTCTTTACCGCGTCCAACATCATTAGTTGTAATGATAAATTCAAAGCGTTTGAGCATACCTAATTTTTTAAAGGTAGAGATTGCATCAATATTTTTTGATGCGGTTGCGACACAGTATTTAATCCCCTTCTCATCCATATAGTCTAAGAAACGAAGTAAACCTTTTTTCAGTGGGAAGCCATTACGATAGTAAATTCTTACTTGTGTATTAATTAAGTGGAAGAATTCTGACTCATCTAGTGCTTCATTAAATAGTTCATTAAACTTATCTGGAAATTGCCAGTGTGAAACACCATTTAACTCTTCGATTTGCTCATCGGTTAAGTGATAACCCATATCTTCTAAAACTTCAAAGCGCACTCGCTTAAAGATTCCCATTGAATCAATTAGCGTACCATCCATATCAAAAACCACAGTATTTTTCATATATCCTCCTAGTTTAGTTGTACTTTAACAAAGTGTTCAAAAAGCATTATTTGCTCAAGGCGAAACAGTTCGTTATTTGCAATATTCTTTATAACACAGGCATAGTTACTATCACCTTTAGCTGTATCATCTGTAAAGAGTTTATTAGATTTATCAGCGACATAACCAACGATTAAGAATTCTGAACCTGCCGAAACAAATTGAGTTTCAAAATCTTTAAACTTTGGATCAGGATTAAAGAAATATAACTTTAATTCCTTATCATTTAATAATTGTATTTTATCAGTTACATGCATATTATATCAAATACATCTTTCTTAATTGTTCAATATCAGATTCACTAAGGTCTAATTGATTAATTGCATAATTAATTGGACCGGCATATTTATCATTAATAATATTAATGGCAGAACTTAAATACTCAGGCTTAACCCCTTCAAATAGTTTGATCGCATCCATTAAGGCTTGATCTTCTTTGTCTAAATCAGTTAAGGCCATCGGCTTGTTTAAAAGATTTTCATTCGTCATTAAATAATCATGATAGACATCTACTTCCGAAACTCCTAGTAAGAGTAAGATTAAGGCTGCACCATAACCTGTACGATCCTTACCAGCACTACAGTGATGGACTAGTGCCCCTTCTTGATTAGCTAGTGCTAAGTCGATCAGTTTACGATAAACTGCTTGTCCGCGCTCTGATTCAACAAACTTGGCATTTTCTTCTTGAAAGAACTTACTGACTAACTCTTCGTCTAAGTTTTCTAGTGCTAAATCCCCTTTACCACTGCCGGCAAAGACGGCGATATTTGCAATTGGATCTAAAACATAGTGTTTGGATCCAGGAATAATGACATCTTCATTATTATATCTTTCCTCTTCAGATCGATAATCAACAATTATATTAATATCTAACTCGACCAGTCTTTTAATATCCTTATTGGATAATTTCGATAAACTATCAGCTCGATATAGTTTGCTCATTCTGACCTTTTTATTATCATGGCCAAGATAACCACCCATGTCACGAAAGTTATATGTACCATCTAAATCAATATAGCGATTCATTTTATTCCTCCCAACACAATAATTATATCATTTCTTAAATTATATTTAGTAAGAAAAAAGGCCTTGCGGCCTTTCTATTTGAAATTAAAGTAAATAATTGGAACACGGTACTCACGATAAATGAAGACATCATTTTCATAAGTTACTCCAACAAAGTCGAAGACGATGTAGAGATTAACTGTCTCTGATTCAAAAGCAACTGACATATCGGCTAAAGTTAGACTACTTGTAGCTGTACCTTTGGCTTCAATGTTTTTAAAGAAATCAGTTAATGATTCAGCAATAACATCATCACCATCGATAGTTAAGCGAAGCATATCATCACTAGTTAAAGTTAACTTGTAATTTTGATCTTGATGGCTAAACATCTCATTGATTTCACCATATGGATCACGTGCTAATACATAATTATAAGCAGACACATCAACTAGTTTTTCCTCTAACTCAAATGTTAGATAGTTTTGATTGTAGCCACCATCAACTGTATAGATTGGTAAGAAGCCAAATGTTTCTTTAAAGGCATTCTCGTTTGCAACACCTGCTAGAAGTGTGCTTTTAGTATAGCGCGCATCCGTAAGTAAGTAATTTGTTGCATCAGTAATAATATACTTAGCATCTTTATCTAAGTTTTCTTTAGCAACAATTACATCTCCATTCAACATATCATTAGCTACTAAAGTATTTTTTAAGCGATGATATTGTTGCATGTAAGGTAAGTTGTAGATACCCGTAAATGGGAGTATTGAGATTACGAGTAAAGTGATTAAGATCGTAATCATTTTATTATAAAGTGCTTTCTGTTTAATCAGAATTAGTACCGCAATAATTAAACCAAAGATGGCAACTAAGATAGCGGCATAATCTGCAACTTTAATACCATAGAATCCAAAGCGTGTTAAGATTGTCCAAAGTTCAAGCACAAGAGTAACAATCGAAATCAATGGGTATGCAAGACCATAAACTTTTGTAAAGTTAGTTTGGTAGTTAGCATTATTAATATAGACCCATAATCCGACAATGAAGTAGAGATTAACCATTGCAAGTAGCGTTTCATAGCGAACCTCATTATCCCCAACTAAGAGGGTAAAGACCCATAGGACTAAGACTAGGCCTAGCGCTAAAATGATGACGGTTAGAATATTAGTAAAGAGAATCTTAATAAACTTATTTTCAGTTAAGTCTTTAATACCTTCATAAGCATTCGCTAGATAAGCTAGAAAGATTAGGTAGGCAATTAAACCACTAATAATTAGTAAGTACTCATAAATATTTGATACAAAGATATTCGAAATTAAATTCTCATAAGCACTAACGACTATGAATGATCCAAGAATCATTACAATAAAGAAGAATATTGCTGAGAAAAAATTACGATTTAAGATATAAAAGGTTTGTTCAAACTTATTGGCATAGGTATTTTTAGCCTCAAGCCAGAGATAAATTAAAGTAAAGATAATGGTTAAGGCAACAAGTGTATAGATTGCTTTTGGCTGAATGATTATTTCCTCAGCCATTGGATAACCATTAGCTAGCCCAAAGAGATAAGGGCCAGTGCCAAAGTAGTAAGTTACAAGTGATAGCACGATTGGAGTAATGATACCAATCGCTAACTGGATAGTTAGCTTGGCTTTATCCTGTATGTCATAATAACTTACTAGTGCCAGTGATAGTGCAATGTTAACCACCAAAGCTAACTGGATAATACTTGCGATTAAGCTTGTACTTGTCCAACTATCAAGACCAACTTTATATACTGCCAAAACAGCGATAATAATACCACTAGCAAGTGCAACTGGATACTGACTTGCTGAGTCAGAAACTCTTTGTTTTAACTTGCTAAAAAATGTTTTAAACGTGTTCATAATAGCCCTCCTTTATAAGTCTATTATACTCCTAAAAACTTATTCAAATTGAATTAAAGCCTTATTGTAAACTTGAAAAGTGCCATCAATTTTAGATGACACTAGTTATTAGTTAAAGTATTTAAATAACCAATCAGTTATTTCTTCTAAACGCTTAATTCTTTGCTTTGGACGACCAGTTCTCGATAGATCATGGTTCTCACCTTTAAACATGACAAGTTTTGATTCAACATTAGCTTCCATTAGGACTCCATACATTTGCATAGCTTCAAATGATGGGCAACGATAATCTTCATCTGAGTGAATAAATAATGTTGGTGTTTTAACATTTCTTGCATATTTAAGCGGTGAGTGCCACCAGAGTTTATCAATATCATCAAACATATTAGCCGCTTGTTGATCTGTCGCAAAGTATGGTCCAATATCAGAAGTATAAGTAAAGCCAATCCAATTTGAGATTGATCTTTGTGATGCCGCTGCGACAAATCGCTCAGTATGCCCTATAATCCAGTTAGTCATAAAGCCACCGTATGAACCACCAGTTACCGCCACATTAGCTGGATTAATAGCTGGATACTTCGCTAAGACTTTATCAGTAAAGAGCATGAGATCATCATAATCACCAGTTCCATATTTTCCACGAATATCCGCAAATTCATTGCCACGACCATCCGAGCCACGTGGGTTCATAAAGAAGACAAAGGCACCCGCATTAGCCCATACTTGCATTTCATGATAGAAGACTGGTCCATAAACAGTTTTTGGACCGCCATGAATATCAAGAATAGCAGGATACGATTTAGATGCATCATAATCTTTTGGTTTTAAGACCCAACCATTTAATAAATAACCATCGCGCTCAAAATTAAGTTCTTCATATTCAGCCACATATTTATCAACTAAAACTGCTTCATTTAACTTAGTTACTTGTTCTAATGCTTGATCATTAATATATAATTCTTGGAGTTTACCATCTTTAAGTGCAACCAGGGCAATCTGATCACCGGCAATGTCGAATGAATCAATTGAGCCAGATAAGTCAATTATAGTTGATATCTGATTATTATCTAAAACTTGTAAGACACTGCCATTATTTATAGTCGATACAAAGTAGTATTTATTATCAACAAACTTAGCTTGTTGACCACCTGTTAATCGACAGTCCGACCCAACACTTGATCCAACACTAGCATCATGATTTAAAACTAAATCTAAATCTTTAGTCTTAAGATCTAATGAGTAGAAATCTGGATTTTGATTAATTCCAAACTTATCACCAAGTGATCCAACAATTAATATATTATCTCCATTTAAATTAAAGTCACGAATTGATAATTGATCATCTAAAACGAGTGAAGTGGTTTTTCTAGTTGAGTTATAGACATAAATATTTTGTTTACGAGCTTGAACCTTTTCAAAGTTTGTGGCACTAAAGTAAATATTTTGATTATCCTTATCATAGCGAACAATTGAAACATCGACATTTTCTTCAGTAATAAAGTCTAATGCTTCTGTTTTTAGATCATATGTAAATAAGACATTTCGATCATTGTTAACATAACCTTGTCCATTTGAGTAGAATGGAACTTGTTCAAAGACTTGATAATCAGCCATTTCTTTTTTTCTTTCTAAAAGGGCTTTTTTATCTGCTTCATTCATATTGTAAGCAATTGAATAATCCTTATTAAATAAGACTGATAATAAGAGTTGATTATCACTTAACACTTCAATATTACTAACTTTTAAAGGAATGCTGAAGGCTTTTCTCGCTTCGCCACCATTAATATTAATACGGTAGAAAACTGATAAGTCCTCGCCAGCTTTAACACGATCTAAGTCTTTTTGATCGCGCATATTTTTAAAGATTATCGTTTCATTATCTTCAAAGTAGAAATACCCTTCTTTACCACTTGCGGTTAATTGCGAGTAGACTCCATCTTTATAAATGTAAATAAATGATTCATAGTTATTATCATCAATATTTGCATTTGATACGATAAAGGCTAAGACATCACCAGCTTCGTTGTATTTTGGTGAACCAATAAACTTGTAATCCAAAAAATCTTTTAAATTTAATTTTTCTTTCATAAAATCACCTCTCTTAATTATAGCATGCACTATTTAGTGGCAGATGAAAATTATATGAACACCAATGGACAAAATTAAGCAATCAATTACAAATAATTGACATGAGTCGCACCTGCGTTAAACTTAAAGTATGAAAAGGAGGAAGAATTATATGAAAACAAATATAAATCAGGCAAGATGGTTAACCCTACTGATTGGTCTTTTAGCAAGTTTTGGATCAATTGCGATTTTCTTAAATCCCATCGACTCATTTAAAAGTTTTACCCTAGTTCTTGGTTATCTAACGCTATTTATGGGGATCACCAAAACACTGCGCTATTTCACAAGTTCAGTATTCACTTCTGAACTACCTTTATTTAAAGGGATAATCAATATTATCTTTGGTTTAATTATTATATTTAATACAGAACTAACCCTAGTCACAGTCCTCTTCCTTATTGGATACTGGATCTTTGTTGACTCCGTACTTGAAATAATTGATGCATTTAGATATCGAAAAATGCGAGTCGAATATTGGTGGCTTTCACTAGTTAATGGAATTATCGGAACTATACTTGGATTCTTAATGATTGGTGACTTAAACCTTTCCACATTCTATTTAACTTTAGTAATCTCATTCAAACTCTTATCAACTGGTATTAATATGATAATGCTCTTCTTTATCATTACTAAGTATTATCGCCAGTTTGAAAAGTTTGATCATAATCTATAAAAGCAAAACAACCACTATTTAATTATAGCGGTTGTTTTTTTAGTATGATTTCATATCCATCATTTCAATTGATGGAATACTTATGTTTTCTGGAAGATCAACTAGATACTTAACAACATTTGCGACATCTTCTGCCTTTAAACCTAAGTCTCGAACAAAGCGTGGTATTTCACTTTTAGCATGGAGATAAAAGTCGGTATCAATTAGACCTGGATGAACATCAGTTATTCTAATATTCGCTTTCGCAAGATCAGTCTGAACTGCCTTTCTAAAAGCTGTAACACCAGTTTTAGAAGCATTATAGATTGGATATGGCTCTTCTGTCTTAACCCCACTTTGTGAGTTAATATTAATTATTTGACCATAACCCTGCTTAATCATAATTGGTGTAATTCCACTTGTCATCGCAATCAATCCAAATAAGTTTGTATCAATGACTTGCTTAATTCTACTAACTTCATTCATATATGCAAACTCAGCTGTTTCCAACTCACTTAAAGACCCTGCAATCCACATACCAGCATTATTAACTAAAATATCAATCTTAGGATAAGACTCTTTAATACTATCTAACAGTAATGAAACAGCTTCTGCATCGGCAATATCACAATCATAGTAATTCGCATTTAAACGCTCTGCCAGCTCCACTAACTTATCACTGTCATTATCAATTAGGATTAATTCTTGATCCTGATATAACTCGGCAATTGCTCTTCCCACTCCGTTCGCAGCACCCGTTATTATTATCGTCTTCATCATATCTCTCCTTTAGCTTTCTTATATAATTATTATATGCTAAACCGTTAGTAAAATACCAATTAATTTCATAAGTCATCAGTAAGATATATCTAAAACTCAAAACTTAACTCTTATATTAATTAGTTAAGATTAATTAACCTGAATCCATATGTCTTAACTTTAGGTTTTATAGTATTATTGTAATAAGGAATGAACAGCTTTAGAAAGGACGGAGACCAAAATGAAGAAAAGAATATGGTACATATTACTAATATTAATTATTATCGCGGGGGGACTTATTCTCGTTTTGAATCAAACAGCTTTCTCATCATTCATGTTTGATGTAGAAAGTAATATGTCATCAGAAGATATGAACAACCTTTATGATTTATTCAATGCCGCTACTTGGAAGCAATACAGAATGATCGTAATTACCGCAATCATTGGGATTATCGGAATTAAAACTGTTTCAAGTATCACAGAAAGAAACGAAGGAGAAAATCAATGATCGACTTTAAAAACGCCTCATATATGAAGCTAAAAGAAATAAGCGTTAGCAAAGTAAATAAAGACATCTATAATATTATTATTGATGGCGAGAATGTATTATCAGCTTATCAAGGAGTAAGAGACTATGTTGTATTTACTGACAAGCGAGTAATTTCAGTAAATGTCCAAGGTATGACCGGAAAAAAGATCGACTATACTTCAATGCCATACCGAAATATTGTAGTATTTTCAATTGAGACTGCCGGAACCTTTGATTTAGACGCTGAACTAGAACTTTGGTTTAGTGGTATCGGAAAAGTTAAGTTTGAGTTTAGAGGAGCTACCGATATCAGAGAAATTAAATAT
>JAAYHR010000020.1 GCA_012735275.1 Erysipelothrix sp. | reverse complement strand
GTCTTTGCTTATGTTTAGGGTTCTCACAAATAACCATTACACGACCTTTACGTCTAATGACACGGCATTTATCGCACATCGGCTTTACTGATGGTCTTACTTTCATGCTTTATTCCTCCTAAAAGACTATTTATGTCTAAATGTAATTCTCCCACGTGTTAAATCATATGGTGAAATTTCAATGGTGACTTTATCACCTGGTAAAATGCGAATGTAGTGCATACGGATTTTACCAGAAACGTGGGCTAATATTTCATGTCCATTTTCCAATTTCACTTTAAACTGCGTGCCAGGTAATGTATCAACTACAACACCTTCTACTTCAATAACATCATCTTTACTCATTTGATGTATGATCCTCCTTCATATTTTTCGTTAATATTTCATAACCATCCTTTGTTACAAGGACTGTATGTTCAAAATGTGCACTTAGTGACTTATTGTTAGTCACAACTGTCCAATCATCATCTAATACTTCTAATTTCGCTCCCATGGCATAAGCCATTGGCTCAATCGCAAGTGTCATACCTTCACGTAACTTAACACCAGTTCCCTTAACTCCATAATTTGGAACGTATGGATCCTCGTGTAAATCACTTCCGATACCATGACCTGTATATTCTCTTGGAACATCATAGCCATGTTTCTTTAAATAAGATTGAATTGCATATCCAATATCTCCAATGCGATTACCGGGTTTTACTTGTTCTAAACCAATAAATAGAGATGCTTTAGTATGTAGCAATAAATGTTTTGCTTCATCAGATACATTTCCAACCGGGTATGTCCAAGCACTATCCCCATGATAACCTTTGTAATTGGCTCCAACATCCACTGATAGAACATCGCCATCTTTTAAGACGCGATGATCAGGAATGCCGTGTATAACTTCTTCATTTAAGGAGAAGCAGCCATATCCAGGAAAATCATATAACTTGTAGAAAGATGCACTACTGTCATTCTCTTCTACAACTTGCTTGATAATGTTTTGTAAAGAGTCTAGAGTAACTCCTACTTTGACTTCACTTTGCATACGCTCATGAATCATAGCAGTTACTCGACCAGCTTCACGCATTAAATCTATTTCTCTTGGTGACTTAATTTTAATCATTAAGTAAACTCTCTAATTTAGTGTCAATTGAAGCAAATACTTGATCTACAGTTTGTGAAGCATCAACTTCGATTACTTCGACTGAATCGCCGTAATAACCAATGATTGGTGCAGTAGATTTATTGTATTCTGCAAGTCTAACTTTAAGACCCGCTTCGTTATCGTCACTTCTTTGATATAGTTTTCCACCATCTAAATCACAAACCCCAGAAACTGCTGGCGGATTGTAAGTAATATGATAAATTGTACCACATACTTCGCACATTCTACGTCCAGAGATTCTTTCGACTAATAATTTCTCATCAACTTTTAAGTCAATGATTAAATTTAGTGGCATTTGGATTTTTGCTAATAACTGAGATAGAGCTTCTGCTTGACCAATAGTTCTTGGGAAACCGTCTAATAAATAGCCTTTTTCCTGAACATCAGCTTGCATTAGTCTTTCTTCAACTAAAGCGATTGTTATTTCATCAGGAACTAATAGTCCTTGATCAATAAACTCTGAGGCTTTCTTACCAGCTTCAGTTTGATTGGAAATTGCCGCTCGGAACATATCACCTGTTGATAAATGAACTACGTCAAATTTCTCAACAATTTTTTCAGATTGTGTTCCTTTTCCTGAACCCGCAGGTCCCATGATTAATAAGTTTAACTTATTTGCCACGGACAAACCCCGAGTACTTTCTTTGTGTTAAACGACCTTTTAGATCGCTAACAGTTTCTAGTGCAACACCTACGACAATAATAATTCCTGTACCACCTAATGCGGCTGCGGCCGGCATGTCTGGAATTAATAGTGTTATTACTGGCGGAATCGCTGCTACTATTAATAATGATATAGCACCTAAGACTGTAATTCTATTTAGAATAGTTGATACATATCTTTCAGTGTCTTTACCTGGTCTTACACCTACGATGTATGAACCATTTTTCTTTAAGTTTTCTGTCATCTTTTCAGGATCTACTTGTAAGTTAGTATAGAAGAATGTAAATAATACAATCAATACTAAGTAAACAATAAGACCTTGCCAAGTGCTTTGGTTAAACCAAACATTCATGAATTTCGTGAATGCATTTGCCTTAAAGAATGATGCAATTGTTAGTGGCGCAGCCATAATCGCTGATGCAAAGATAACTGGCGTAACAGATGCTGAGTTAATTTTTAACGGAATATAAGTCATATCACTTTGTCCACGACCTAATCCACTTGAAGTATATTGAATTGGAATTTTTCTTTCTGCATTAGTTGTAAAGACAACTAGTACAATTATCAAGATATATGATAATAAGAATAAACCAAACAATAATAATCCTTGTGATTTTCCTGAAGATATTAACCCTTTATAAACTTGAGTAAACTGTGATGGTAAATTTGAGACAATTCCCGCAAATATTAACATCGACATACCGTTACCTACACCTTTAAGTGAGATACGGTCCCCTAACCAACATAAGAACATAGTACCAGCAGTTAATACTGTTGCTATGTAAATAAATGTCGCCCAAGATGGATTTGATACCACTTGGTATTGATCACTATACATTTTAACCATAATTAAAGCTTGAACAAATGACATAACTACCGCAATATAGCGAGTAATCTTATCCATTTGCTTACGTCCTTCTTCCCCACTTTTAGCCATTTCAGCTAAAGCAGGAATAACATCCATTGCCATTAATTGAACGATAATGCTTGCCGTGATATATGGGCCTACCCCTAATGAGAAGATCGAGAATCTTTGTAAAGATCCTCCTCCTAACATGTTCATAATGTTAAGAATGGCATTACCTTCCCCTAAGCTAGCAGTAAGTTTGACTGAATCGATCCCAGGCGCTGGAATAGCTGACCCAAGACGAAACAGAAACAAAATTGCTAACGTAAAGAGAATACGGTTACGTATCTCTTTGTTATTGAATAGGTCTTTTATAAACCTAATCATATTATAATACCTCGACAGTTCCACCAGCGTTTTCGATTGCTGCTTGAGCTGATTTCGAGAATTTGTGTGCTTTAACAGTTAATTTCTTATCTAAGCTACCGTTTCCAAGAATTTTAACACCATTGTATTCTTTCGTGATTAAACGTGATTCTTTTAGAAGAGTTGGAGTAATTTCCACGCCTTCTTCGAATTTGTTTAATGACTCAACGTTAACAATTGCATATTCTTTTCTTGTGAAGTTAGTAAATCCACGTTTTGGAAGTCTAATGTAGACAGGTGTTTGACCACCCTCGAAACCTACTCTAGGTCCTCCACCACTACCAGATCTAGCTTTTTGTCCTTTATGTCCACGTCCTGAAGTTTTACCTAAAGTAGATCCGTGTCCACGACCTTTTCTTCTTACGTTAGCTTTTCTAGCACCTTTTGTATATTCTAATTCATGTAATTTCATTATATAGTCTCCTAACGTACGTCGCTGATTTTAAGACCACGTAATTTAGCAACTTCTTCGATTGTACGTAATGACGTTAAACCGCTCATAGTTGCACGCACCATGTTAATTGGTGTTCTTGATCCTAAACTCTTAGCTAAAATGTCAGTTATACCAGATAACTCTAATACGTGACGTACTGCAGCTCCTGCAATAACTCCCGTACCTTCACTTGCTGGACGCATAACAATTTTACCTGCACCGAATTCTCCAACAGTTCCATGTGGGATAGTTCCGTTAACAATTGGAATAGTAATTAAGTTTGCTTCCGCATTTTCAACTGCTTTTCTAATTGCATCAGGTACTTCGTTAGCTTTACCAGTTCCGAAGCCTACTCTACCTTTTTTATCTCCAACAACAACTAATGCTGCGAAACGGAATCTACGTCCACCTTTAACAACTTTAGTAACACGGTTGATTGTAACAACACGTTCTTCAAATTCTTTTTCTTTTTGTTGGAATCTTCTTGGTCTACGATTTTGTTGCGGTCTATTATCTCTAGATGCAACGTCTTTTTTTGCTACTGTTTCTACAACAGTTTCATTTGTTTCAACTTTATTTTCCACTATTGCCTCCTAGAATTCTAGTCCAGCTGCTCTAGCTGCATCAGCTAACGCTTTGACACGACCATGGTATAAGTATCCACCACGATCGAAAACCACTTCAGTAACATTAGCAGCTTTTGCTAATTTAGCAATTTC
Source organism: Erysipelothrix sp. (assembly GCA_012735275.1). Lineage (GTDB taxonomy): Bacteria > Bacillota_I > Bacilli_A > Erysipelotrichales > Erysipelotrichaceae > JAAZDN01. The sequence continues at coordinate 4,296 of JAAYHR010000020.1, read as the reverse complement.
ACTACCAACTTTTTCAGCAGCTTCAACACTACTACCTCTCTCAAGTTTCATTTCGACAGAGTTTGCAGAAACTATTGTGTTTCCAGCATTGTCATCAATGATTTGAGCAAATATATTTTTATTCGAACGATAAATATTTAGGCGAGGACGAGTAGCAGTACCAGAAACTTTACGACGAATTCTAAAGTGTCTTTTCTTTCTTAATACATTTTTTGATGTTTTATTAATCATACTAATTATCCTTCCTATTAAGCAGCTTTAGAAGCTGTTTTACCTTCTTTACGACGTACGTGTTCACCTTTATATCGAATACCTTTACCTTTGTAAGGTTCTGGTTTACGAGTCGCACGAATATTACTAGCTAATTCTCCAACGCGTTGTTTGTTAACGCCTGAAACGATAATTGCAGTTGGTTTAGGTGTTTCTACCGTAATACCTTCTTCAATATCGAATTCAACTGGGTGTGAGAATCCTATATTTAGAACTAATTTATTGTTATCCATTGCAGCACGGTAACCAATACCTACTAATTCTAATTCTTTTTTAAATCCTTCAGTAACTCCTTCAATCATGTTTGCTAACAATGATCTAGTTGTTCCATGGATTTGCTTCATGAATTTAGTTTCGTTTGGACGAGACACTTTAATAGTGTTGTCTTCAACTGTGAAACTTAAATTTTCATTAAACGAATCTGTTAATTCACCTTTAGGTCCTTTAACAACAACTGCATTGTTGTCGTTGAAGATTACTTCAACGCCTGAAGGAATATTAATAATTTTATTTCCTATTCTTGACATTATATAATCCCTCCATTACCAAACATATGCCAGTACTTCGCCACCGATTTTTTTCGAGCGAGCAGCTTTATCAGTCATAAGACCTTCTGAAGTAGATAATACTGCAATTCCTAGTCCATTAAGAACACGAGGAATATTATCAACATCTGCATAAACTCTTAAACCTGGTTTTGAAATTCTTTTTAAGTTAGTTATTACTTTTTCTTTATTTGGGCCATATTTTAATACAACCTCAATATTTTTCATTAAATCGCCTGATACAGTGTAACTAGTTATGAAACCTTCATTTTTTAAAATTTCAGCAATTTCCACTTTAATTTTACTTGAAGGAATTGAAACAGTTTCATGCTTTGCATTAACACCATTTCTAATTCTAGTTAGCATATCAGCAATTGGATCTGTAACGTTCATCTTTTTGCCTCCTCTTACCAGCTAGCCTTTTTGACTCCAGGAATTTGGCCTTCATAAGCTAATTCTCTGAAACAAATACGGCATAACTTGTATTTACGTAAAACTGAATGTGGTCTTCCACAACGTTGACAACGTGTATATTCACGTACTTTAAATTTCTGAGGACGACTATTTTTATTTACTAATGCTTTTTTTGCCATTTATCGCCAATCCTACTTTCTAAAAGGCATGCCTAAACTTTTCAGTAGCGCACGACCTTCATCATTTGTTTTAGCTGTTGTAACAATTACAACATCCATTCCACGAGTTTTCTTTACATCATCGAAATTAATTTCAGGGAAAATTAATTGTTCTTTAATCCCTAAAGTATAGTTTCCACGACGATCAAACGCGTCTACACTAACACCTCTAAAGTCACGTACTCTTGGTAGAGAAATGTTTACTAACTTATCTAAGAAGTCGTACATTTTCTCGCCGCGTAAAGTAACTTTCGCTCCAATTGGCATACCTTCACGTAATTTGAAGTTTGCAACTGATTTTTTAGCTCTTGTAATAACTGGTTTTTGACCTGTAATTAAAGTCAACTCAGCAACAGCATCATCAAGTACTTTCGGACTTTCGATTGCGTCACCAACACCCATGTTAATAACAATTTTCTCTAATTTTGGAGCTTGCATTACAGAAGTGTAGTTAAATTCTTTTACTAATGCTGGAATTGCTTCTTCATTATATTTTATTTTTAATCTGTTCATTTAATCTACCTCCTAGTATTCCTTACCGGTTTTCTTAAAGATACGTACTTTTTTACCATCTTTAATTTCTATACCAAGTCTACTGACTGATTTAGTTTTCTTATCATAAGCCATTACATTTGAAACATCTACTGGCATCTCTTTTTCAATTATTCCACCATCTGGATTAATTTGAGATGGTTTAAGATGTTTTTTCTTCAAATTGACACCCTCAACTAATACTTGATTTTTGTGAGGGATAACTTTGATAATTTCTGCAACAGTACCTTTGTCTTTACGAGAACCTGTAACGACTTTAACTGTATCGCCTGTTTTTAATCTCATATTATCCTCCTACAGTACTTCTGGTGCCAATGACACTATTTTAATAAATCCTTGATCACGAACTTCACGCGCTACAGGACCGAAAATTCTTGTCCCTTTTGGTGATGTTTTGTCATCATTCAAGATAACGACTGCGTTATCATCAAATTTAATGTGTGAACCGTTATCTCTACGGATACCTTTTTTAGTTCTAACGATTACCGCTTTAACTACTGATCCTTTTTTAACTGTTCCACCTGGTGTTGCAGATTTAACTGCACATACTACGACATCGCCGATATTAGAAGAATGACGATGACTGCCACCTAAACCACGAATTACTAGAACTTCACGTGCTCCTGAGTTATCAGCTACACGTAATCTGGTTTCATTATGAATCATACTTTATTCCTCCTTCTAAACGATTTCTGCTACTTCGACTATTTTAGTTAGTCTAAAGCGTTTTGTTTTTGATAATGGACGTGTTTCAACGATTTCTACTGTATCATTAATTTTTGCTTCATTATTTTCATCATGAGCAGTTAATTTAGTAGAACTCTTTACACGTTTTCCATATAATTTATGACGTTTTGAAGTAGCGATTTCTACCACAATCGTCTTATCACCTTTATCCGATACGACTTTACCACGGTAAACTTTACGGTTATTTACTCTTTCCATATTAATCCTCCTACTTCAATTAAGCCTGTGATCTTTCATTGATCACAGTTAATATTCTTGCAATTGTTTTCTTAACACTTCTCAGGCGAGCAGTATCGTCTAATTGACCAACCGCTTGTTGGAAACGTAGATTAAACAATTCTTCTTTAAGGTCATCAACCTCTTGATTTAAGTCTTCAATACTTAAATCTCTGATTTCTTTTATATCTAACATTTTACTTTACCTCACCCTTGCGAACTATTTTCGTATTTACAGCAAGTTTACTAGCACCAAGTCTTAAAGCTTCTTTCGCAACTTTTTCACTGACACCAGCAACTTCAAACATTACTGTTCCGGCTTTAACAACAGCAACCCAACCTTCAGGTGCTCCCTTACCAGAACCCATTCTAACTTCTAATGGTTTTTTCGTGATTGCTAAATGAGGGAAAATTCTAATCCAAACTTTTCCTCCACGTTTCATAGAACGTGTAATTGCAATACGTGCAGCTTCAATTTGACGGTTAGAAATATATCCACCAGTTTGAGCTACTAAACCGAACTCTCCAAAGTCGACGTTACGACCTTTTGTCGCTTTACCTTCATGTTTTACTAAATGAGGACGTCTATATTTTGTTCTTTTTGGCATTAACATAATTAGTTACCCTCCTTAGTACTACTTTCGTTAGCTTTTACTTCAGGACGAGGTCTTCTGTTTTGTTGAGGACGACGTCTTCTGTTATCTCTACTGTTACGTTTTGGCGCTTCAGGTTCAGTTACTAATTGTCCTGGTAATACTTCTCCACGACAAATCCAAACTTTAACTCCTAATTTACCATATTGTGTATCAGCTTCATAATGTTTATAATCAATGTCTGCTCTTAAAGTATGTAGAGGAACAATTCCTTCTGAATACCCTTCAGCACGTGCCATATCAGCACCACCTAAACGACCAGATACTTGAGTTTTAATTCCTTTAGCGCCAGCTCTCATAACTCTTTGAATAGCACGTTTTTGTGCAACTCTGAATGATGCTCTTTGCTCTAATTGTTCTGCGATACCTCTAGCTACTAAAGATGCATCTAAATCAGGATTTCCGATTTCAACAACTTTAACGTAGACTTGTTTACCTTCAGTAATTTTCTCAAGTGCTTTTTTAAGATTTTCAATATTTTCTCCGCTTTGTCCAATAACTACTCCTGGTCTTGCAGATCTAATAATTACTTCTACTTTATTGATTGATCTTTCGATTTCAATTCTTGACACAAATGCTTCATGAAACTCTTTGAATAGGTATTCACGAATTTTTACGTCTTCAATTAATAAATCTCCGAATTCTTTATCGGCATACCAACGTGATTCCCAGTCTCTAATG
>JAAYHR010000019.1 GCA_012735275.1 Erysipelothrix sp. | reverse complement strand
TAAATTATCATCAAAGGGTGAAAAGTAATCATTATTACCATTAACAACATAAAACTTATTTAAAATATCATCATTTAGTTCAACATCACCACAGTGAATAAATAATGATGCATCTTTATGTTTATCAATAACTTCAATTAGAGGACCAAGTAATCCATGATTATCAGAAACAAGGACAATCTTATATTCTTCTAAGAATGGTTTAATCATAACTTCATAATCAAAGATTGCATATAATTGATCAGCTAAGACCTTAATATTACCGCTGGTATAAACATCTAACTTACGCTCACCAGGATAATCTTTAAAGTAATCAATTGTAACATTAACCGAATCATAAATATTTCCACTGAGATATTTTGCGAAAACATCTTCAACAATAGAATAATGCGTACATGCTAACAGGAAATTTAAGTCTTGCCTTTTATAGCTTGCAAGTTCACTTTTTAAATATATTTTGATTTCATTTTTATCATTATTTTCAATAATCTCAGCTAAATCAGATAAGGCATGATAGTTATTGGCATAGCCCATATACTCATCATACTTCTTATTCTCACATGTTTTATCAGTTCCAAAAATAACTAACTTTTCATTAGTAAACTGCTTAGCCGTTATTTCAATAATTGAAAATATTTCCAAATTTGGAAATTCCGCTCTTAGAAAGTCAATATAAGTTGATGCGGTATTACAAGCAATTAAAACCTTATTAATACCTTTATCAATAAACCACTGCATATTAGTTCTTAAGATTGCTTGTAGCTGTTCATCATTTTTTCGACCATAAGGAAGATTTTTATGGTCAGCTAAAAAGGCGATATTGATATCGCTATGTTTCCTTAAGTTGGCAACTATATTAAAGCCACCTAATCCTGAATCAAAAACGCCTAAAGTTTCCATAATCTACTCCTAACCTTCAAATGTATCTATAATATTCTGGGCAACAGCTTTGGGAACAACTAAACTTAACTCTTCTAAGTTAGCTGCCTTAATCCCATCAATATCGCCAAATTTTTCTAAGAGATCAGCCTTACGCGCTGGACCTACTCCTACTATATCATCTAAGATCGAACGCGTCTGACTCTTAGACCTTAATTTTTTATGATAATTAATTGCATATCGGTGCACTTCTTCTTGCATACGGCTTAAGAAGAAAAATAGTTCTGATGATTTATCAACTGCCAGTTCAACATTATCACTGGTAACTAATGCACTAGTATTATGATGTTCATCTTTTTTAAGTCCAACGACTAATAAATCAATATTAAGTGAATCAATGACAGATTTAGCCGCATTAATTTGCGTAATACCACCATCGACTATTAATAAGTCGGGCATTAATAAGTTGTCTTTTAGAATTCTAAAGTAACGACGATAAACAACTTCTTTCATTGAATCAACATCTGACATCTTATCTTCTAATCGAAATAAACGATATTCACTCTTATTTGGAATTCCTTCATTAAAGTTAATCATACCAGCTACTGTATTAGTTCCTGAGATATGCGAGATATCAAACATCTCAATCGTTGAAATATGTGAATCTAATAAATCATCTAATTGCATTGTCGCCATTTCAATCTTATCTGGTAAGGTATTAATTAATTTAAACTCTTCTTTTAAATGTAACTTTGCATTATTTTCTGCCATTTCAATATAGCGAACCTTTAATCCACGTTGTGGGGTAAAGACCTTAGGCGCAACTTCACTTGTATAAAGATCTAAATCACGCTCATAAGGTAAGATAATCTCCTTAACTAAAGGATTAAGCATATAGTATTGGTTAACATAAGTTACTAATGCATCCTTTGGATTTTCATATAATGGTGTAAAGTGTTTCTTAGTATTGATTACTTTACCATTTCTAATTTCAATAATAACAATTGCGATATAACCATTATGAACATAGTAATTAAAGACATCAAAGTTAGCATTTTTATCATTGGTTTGTACTTGTTGTGAATCGGAAATATGATGGACTGCATTTAAGATTTCTTGAACTGATGCTGCTTGTTCAAATTGCATATTTTCAATATATTCTTTTTGCAGTGCTTCATTTTTCTTAATTAAGTCTCGGGTATCCCCTTTTAGAATTTTTTCAATATCGACAAAGATTTTGGCATACTCTTCTGGGTCAACATACTTACCACACATACCTAAACACTGGCCCATATGATAGTAAAGACAAAACTTCTTATTTAGTTCCTTACACTTACGGGTTGGATAAAGGCGCCCAAGTAGTCTAATCATATTATGAGCGGCACTTGAATCGGGATATGGTCCAAATATTTTTGCATTCTTATCTTTCTCACGATTCCGTGATATGACAAGTCGTGGGTAAACTTCATCAGTAATTTTAATATATGGATAAACCTTATCATCCATAAAGACAACATTAAACTTTGGCTGATGTTTCTTAATTAGATTTAACTCTAAAATTAGCGAATCTTTTTCTGTTTTAGTAACGATATAATCAAAGTCATGAATACTAGCGACCATTTTTGTAACTTTATAGTTATGGGCACCAGTAAAATAAGAGTTTACGCGACTCTTAAGATCTTTGGCTTTACCAACATAAATAATCTTACCATTCTTGTTCTTCATTAAGTAACAACCAGGCTGGGTTGGTAAATTTTGTAATTTTATTTTTATATTATCTAACATACTATTATTATAACATCTCTCTATTATTTCAGGTTAACTAGTGTCGCCCCTAAACCACCACTAGATTGTGGTGCTGTTTGAAAATCAACTACTCTTTTATGCTTACGTAATTGCTCATGAACCGCCTTACGTAAGACGCCTGAGCCAACGCCATGGATTATGATTACTGAAGATAGATTATTAACGAGCGCATTATCAAGAAACTTAGCTAATTCTGGCATTGCTTCATAAACATTCTTACCAATTAAGTTTAACTCCATTTTTGCTTTCGATGTTTTTGAAATCGAAACTTGACGCGGCTTAACTTTAGGTTTAACCATTGGTACATAGTCTAACTTATTTAATTTAGTCGACATATTCATACCATTAACATTGACTAAAACATTCTTGCCGTTAATCTCGACAATTTGGCCAACATGTTGCATACCATCAATACGAACATGATCATTAACAACAAACTTATGTTCAGCTTTCTTATTTACTTTAACTTGATCTTCAGCCTTATTCATTTTATCTTTTATCTTCTTAGCTGCTTGTAGGTTTAATTCTTTATGGTTTTCTAAAAGTTCAGCATAAAGATTATCCGCTTGTTTTTGCTTTTCAATAAAGTATTTTTCAGCATCTTTTTTAGCTTGTTCAATAATTTTTGAACCAACTAAGGCATCTTCTGCTTGTTTATCTAAGAAAGCAGCCTCAGCAAGCGCTAGTTCTTCTTTCTCCGCTTCAAGTTTTCTTAAGTTTTGTAAGTACTCTTTTTCTTTAACTTCTAAATTTTTAATTAATTTCTCTTCATCAGATAATAACTCATCTTTTAGTACAAAGGCTCTCTCTAACATTTGACTTGGAAAGTTAAACTTACGAGCAATATCTAAAGCATTTGATTGTCCAGCTAATCCTTCGATAAAGCGATATGTTGGGGAAAGACTTTCTTCATCAAACTCAACACTTGCTAAAATGATGTCATCACTATGCTGAGCGTAAGTTTTAAGACCACTTAGATGCGTTGTAACTAATGTAATTGCATGTTTAGATCTTAAGTGTTCTAAAGTCGCAACCGCTAGTGCTTGTCCTTCTTTTGGATCAGTACCACTACCTAACTCATCTAATAAAACTAGTGAGTCTTTGGTAACATTATTTACAATGTCAGATAAGCGAACTAAGTGTGATGAGAATGTTGAAAGTGATGCTACAACTGATTGTTGATCACCTAAGTCAACAAAGATATTATCAACGATTGGAACCTTAGCTGAATCGGCAATTACTGGAATACCACAAAGTGACATTAAAATACTTAAAGCAATTGTTTTAAGTGTTACGGTCTTACCACCAGTATTCGGTCCTGAGACAATTAATGTTTTTCCATCAGCGATCTGATAGTTATTTTTTACTACCAGTTTTGAATCAATTAAGGGATGAGCCACATTAATTAGTTCAATTGAGTGATCACTAGAGATTTCTGCAACGACAGCATTATGGCCATAACCCCATTTAGAAATTGCTAAGTAAGCATCTAGAACAGCTAAGATTTCTAAGTTGTTCGCAATATGTAATGAGTCAGATTTAACTAATTGACTTAGTGAAAATAAGACTTTCGAAATCTCTTCTTCAATCTCATGCGCAATGTTTTGTAGTTCATTATTAATCGTGATAAAAGCATCAGGTTCAAAGTAGACTGAAAGTCCTGATTGACTCTCGCCATGAATTACTCCTTTGACTGAGTTTTTATAGTTATTATTAAGTAGAACAACTTTACGATTATTTCGTGTTGATGTAATGGAATCAGCTAAAATATCCTTATTACGGTTAATGAAGTTTGATACCGTTGCATCAAAACGATCGGATGTAATTGTATAAGCTTTCTTTAATCGAGCTAAGTTTGCGGTTGCATCATCTTTAACTTCACCAAAACTATTTAATGATGATTCAATAGATTTTGCAAGTGGATCTAAAATTGTCAGTGATGAGATAACATCTTTTAAATTAGTTAGGTCTAACTCACTCTTATTGACGGCGTTAATAATCTCTTTTACTGAGTTATTAATATCAACAATCTTTAACAGTTCTAAGCCCGTTAAAAACATATCCTTATTAACTTTTTCTAAGTTGTGGGATATATCAGCAACTGACATTAGTTCATAGTTTTCAGCTAGATTAATCATAGCCATAACTTCTTTAGCAATCTCTAAGTTTCTTTTGATTAGTAAAGTATTATTTGAGGGACTTAGATTTAAGATTAATTCTTTTCCAAGTGAAAAAGATCCATATTTGGATATCTCATTTAGTAGTACATCAAATTCTAAACTCTTATAAGCTTCAATCATTGTTCAATCTCCCATAAAAAGCGTTTAATGATATCATCTGTGATCTCATTCGCTTCTAAGTATTCTTTTAAGTTTTCTATATCTTCTAGTGATGCTTTATTTGGCATTGTAATTAGATTTTCAATTGAGCCAAATGTTTCTAAACGCTCACCAACCATTGGGACAATTAAATCAATTGTACTGGATACATATTTAAAACCAGAATTTTCAATTAAGCTAATTCCATTTGTAAAGATTGGCATCGAGGCAATGTAAATTATTATAAAGCTTGCGATTAGAAAATTTATAAATCCAAGGCCTGCCCCTAAGAGCTTATTGACTGCGGAGATACCTGGAACTTTTGAAAAGCCAACAAAGATTACTTTTAAAAACTTCAAGAAGATAAAGCTAATTACAAATATGATAATAAACCAAACAAATGAGTTTATTTTATAGTAGAAAAACCCTTCTAAAACTGTATCATGAAATGGTACTAAGAATGTCGGTGTTATTTTAAAAACAAGACCAAAACCATCATAGAGGAAGTTTGCGATAAAAAATGCAATCAGTAAAGTAAATAAGTTAAAGACTTGTGATATTAAGCCTTTTCGATAACCGACCCCGATAAAAAAAATAAATAGCGCTAAGACTATTAAGTTCATTATTAATGCTGAATTATTAAATAAAATCATATAATCACCTACCATAATATTAATTTAAAATTCACTTTTTTGCAACTTTATCAAGCAATCTTTAAATCTTAGGCTATAATGTAGTAACAGTAAGAAAAGGTGATTAGATGAATATAATTTCTTTAACTTTAACTGATGAGCAGATTGAGCAATTAAAAGCTTCACTTAGTCAGTTTAATGATGTATTTCCCCCACAGTACGCAAACTTCCGCGTATCAGAACCAAATTTAAATATCACAATCTATAATTCAAAAAAGGTTGTTTTTCAAGGTTCGCGTGCCCTGCAATTAGCCGAGTACTATAAACCTAAGTTAGTTTTACCACAAGCAGGTTCTGATGAGACTGGTAATGGTTCCTACTTTGGGCCAATTTGTGTTTGTGCCGCTTATATTGATGAAGCAGTCTACGAAAAAATCAAGGACTTAAAACTTGATGACTCCAAATTAATTACCGATGACTATATTAATGAGATTGGCCAGTATCTCCGTGATAATGTCCCCCACTCATTGATGATGCTTGATAATAGAACTTATAACAAGATTCAAAAGACAACTAATCAAAATAAAATGAAGGCTATGTTACATAATCAAGCCTTTGTTAATTTAAGTAAGCAAGTTAGTTTACCGAAGTTAACAGTTATTGATCAGTTTACACCTGAGAAAACTTATTATGGTTATTTAGATAAGAGTAAAGAAATTTATTCTAAGCTTGTCTTTGAAACAAAAGCTGAATCGAAATACTTAGCAGTAGCGGTTGGATCAATTATTGCTCGCTTTGCCTTTAATACAGCCCTGAGACAGATGGCGGAACATTATGACATCTTAATACCGTCAGGTGCACAAAAAGCGGCCGACACGGCTGCTAAAGCCTTTGTCGACCGCTATGGTGAAGCTGAGTTAGAAAATGTTGTAAAACTACACTTCGCTAATACAAAGCGCGTCCTTACTTAATAACTTCAACTTTAATTTTTTGATCAAGCTGCTCAATTTCAACATTGGCAGCTTTTAACATGCGCTTAGATGCTTTAACTGCATCGGTTGCGGCATATTTATCGTCTTCATAAATAATTTTTGTAATCCCTGATTGAATAATTGCTTTGGCACATTCATTACAAGGAAATAGTGATACATAAATTGTACAGTCTTTTAATGATGAATATGAGTTTAGAATTGCATTTAATTCAGCATGAACGACAAAGGCATACTTTGTATCTAATGTTTCTCCAACATTACCCCATGGAAACTCATCATCTGAACAACCTTTTGGTAGTCCATTGTAGCCAATTCCGACAATAACATTATCATCATTCACAATACAAGCTCCAACTTGTGTGTTTGGATCTTTTGATCTTAGGGCTGATAAGTGCGCTACACTCATAAAATATTCATTCCAGTTTAATACTTGTTGTCGCTTCATATTATTCTCCTGTCTCATTATAATAAAGATTGAAATCTTCAATTAAGTTCATTGCATGATCTTCAAAACCAACTAAGGCATAATTATAAGCAATTGCTAAATCGAGGTCTTTGTTAAATGGACGAATATTATCATCCATAAATAGTGCATAACCGAATAGTCCACCGATTAAGAGTGCAATTGATAAGTAAGCAGAAATAACTGTTTGCTTAATTATTGGTGTCTTAGTAAATAGTAGTGTTGCTAAAATACCACCGATAAAACCACCTAAATGAGCTTGCCATGATACAAATGGTAGAAAACTAATAAATACGTTTAATATTAGTGATTGAACAATTGGTTGTCTAAATTGCTTAAACTTATATAAGCCGGATGAAAATAGGTAAACAACAGTTGCTCCCATTAATCCATAGATTGCCCCACTTGCACCAAGTGTAATTTGAAATGAATTCATTTGGACAAGTGATAGTAGTGATCCACTTAAGAGTGATACAGTATAAATGGTTATAAAGCCTTTTAAACCGTATGCTCTCTCTACAAATAGTGCCATTGATGATAAAGCTATCATATTTACAATTAAGTGTAATAGGTCTACATGGAGGAATGCTGATGTAATTAAGCGCCACCATTCATTTGATGCGTATACTAATGGTTTATATAGTGCTCCAAAGAAGATTGCCGCAAAGGTATCATTAGTTCTCATTGATAATAAAGTTGCCGCTAGGAAGAATACAAAGTTAATTAAAATTAAGACAGTTGCTGCATTAAATTTAAATTTCTTTTTCCCTCGCGCATTTTTATTTGTGTGTTTCGCAATTAATTGTCTTTGATAATCAGCGATTCTTTTCTTTCTGATTTCAAGTTCTTCATTATATGTTAAGTTTTGCGGTAAGATTGCTAATTGAATATCTGGGAATGCTTCTTTAATAATTGGTGAAGCATACTCTTTCGAAATAACACCTTGATAATAATCAGGTTCAAAGTAGACATCGGCATCATCACTTGAAACATGAATTGATAATAATGAATTATCTTTGTTAAATAGTTTTGATATGCGTCTAGCATCTTCTAAATAACGATCTTTATTTTCTTTATAGTCCGATAAATCATTCATAGTTATACGAACGACCGGGTATTTGTTATTAGTATTTGAGATTAGCCATAAATCGTTGTCTTCTTGACGAATCTTAACTTGTTGATAATTTTGGCGACTCGTTAAGTAAAATGCAATATCTAACATAACTAAAGTCTTATCCATATTACTCATCTCCATTCATCAATAATGTGAAATCCTCACGTAATGGTAATTCAAATTTCATTTCTCGACCATCAATTGGATGGCTAAATTCTAAATTAAATGATTGTAACATTAAATTATCAGATTCAACAATTGTCTTCTTACGATAAATTGGATCTCCAATAATTGGATGTTTTATATATTGCATATGTACTCTAATTTGATGAGTACGGCCAGTATATAGTTCACATTCTAATAATGATGCATGACGTGTTTTCTCTTTTAGTTTAAAGAATGTCTTAGCTTCACGACCATCACCGACAATTGCCATCTTAGTACGGTTATGTTCATCACGACCAATTGGAGCATCAATTGTTCCAAAGTTATGTAAAACAACCCCATCAACTAAAGCATAGTATTTTCTTACGACTGAACGGTCTTTAAAGGCTGCCATTAAATCAAAGTGTGCTTTTTCACTCTTTGATAAAATCATTAAACCAGAAGTGTCCTTATCTAAACGGTGAACAATTCCAATCCTTAATTTATCTTCACTCTCATAAAGTGCGACACCCATGCCAAGTAATGCTGCGACCACTGATTTATCTTCGCGGCCAGAGCCTGGATAAACAACTAAACCTTGTGGTTTATTAATGACAATTAAATCCTCATCTTCATAAATTACTTCAATTGGAAAATCAATTGGCACAATTGTGTCATCAACTTCTAAGATTGGTGCAACGCTAATAACATCATCTAAAACAAGTTTATAACTTGCCTTAACCTTTTCATCATTAACTAAAATGTCACCACTTTTAATCATTCTTTGAATCTCAGATCTTGATAGTTCCAAGTCTAATTCAGACAGATATGCGTCAACGCGATCTGCTAAAGCTAAATCATATATTATTTTTCTCATATTAACTCCTCATGCGGATTTTTTATAACATAAAATATTACTAAGATAACACCACAAACTAGTGCTGCATCCGCAATATTAAATAAAGGGAAATCATAACCAAATATATAGAAATCGAAAAAGTCTCTTACATAAGAAAAAACTAATCGATCAATAAAGTTTCCAATCGTACCACCTAAAATTAACATCAAAGAAGCACGTAAATAAAAGGGACGATCATAGCTCTTACGATACAAATCAACAATAAAATATAAGGCAACAACCGTTACAATATAAAAGAGCAGCATATTGCCGGAAAATACTCCCCAAGCAGCCCCTGTATTTTTAACTTGACCAATATAGAAAAAATCCTTTATTACCTCAATATTTAAACGATCATATGCAAATACTACATACTTAGTAATCTGATCAAGCAGGACCACAATAATCGCAATTAACAAATCTCTTTTCTTCATATAATACCTCACACTCTATTACATATTTTACCATATCTCCCCTTTAATTAATATACAAGCCAAAAAAAAGCTAATCACATGGATTAGCTTAGTCAAAACTAGTTAAAACGTTTTTTAAGTCTTAATGTAAATAGTAGTAAACCACTCACAAGAATCATAGCAACGTAAATATATGAAATATTCACAATACCTGTATCAGGAGTGTTACTCTCTACCTTAGCATCATCTTTAACTTCAGGAGTTTCAGTTACGTCTTTATCAACTGGCTTAGCCGCATCTTCTTCATCTGCAGGCGTAGCTGGAGTTAATGGAGTTAACGGTTTAGATGGGTCTAAAGGAACTGTAGGATCTTCTGTAGTTGGTTCTTCAACTGCGAACGCTACATTATAAACTACATCATTACCTAATTCATCTACTAAAGCAACCGCAATTTCTTCTGTTGAAGCAGTACGTGCAAATGTTCTTTGATTATTCAAATTATCTAAGAATTTAGTAACAAAAGCTAGTACTTGATCAAAGTTTTCATATGTAACTAAATCACCATCATTCAATTTAAAGCTACTTTCACTAATTAATTTAGCAATAATATTAGCCTTATCAACATTTGATAGTGTTTCATCATTAGTAACTGTAATAGTGTTACCATCTAGAACAATTTCGAAATCTCCAAGATTTTTAATTTCTTCTATTTTAGCAAGTGTTTCTCCTTCAGCAGCATTTAATAATTGATCAACTAAGAAGTAATATCTCTTAGCTTCGTTTTTCTCACCTGCTGGTTGATACTTAGTAAGATGATCTAAATTATTAAGATCAGTAGTATAACCATCTTTATCAACTGTCCAAATCGTTGGTAAATCAATTGTTTCACTAGAGTTAGAAAGTGTTCCTTCTAAAGTTAAACTAGAGCTTGTATCAGTATGTGTTCCGGCACCGTTAGAAACTTCAATTCCACCAAAAACACCATTCTCTAGAAATACTTCACCTTTTAATCTTACATGAGAGTGGTTC
>JAAYHR010000018.1 GCA_012735275.1 Erysipelothrix sp. | reverse complement strand
GTGGCCACACCTGTTCCCATACCGAACACAGAAGTTAAGCACTATAACGGCGACGATAGCTAGGCCAGCCCTAGTTAAAATAGCAAGTTGCCAGGTAATCGGACTCCTTCGGGAGTCTTTTTTTATGTTTTAAATGGAAGAATAACTAGTTAGAATAGATTTTAGGTTACATTTTATGGTACAATATTCAAACGGGGTGAAGTATAATGGAATTAATTATAAATAATGCACAAGATCAAAAACAACTAGGTGAATGCATCGGTAAGGCAATTACTGATACGACAATCATCCTACTTGATGGTGAACTAGGTGCTGGAAAAACTACCTTAACACAAGGTATCGGACGCGGTCTTGATATTGAAGAAACAATTAATTCTCCAACATTTACTATCGCCAAACAATATGAAGGTAGTCGAGAATTAAATCATTTAGACGTTTATCGTTTAGAAGGTTTAGATGAAGACATGGGAATTGAAGACTATGTTTACGATGGATCAGTATTAATTATCGAGTGGTCTAAGTTTATAGATACAGATATCTTTGATGAGTATTTACATATTCAAATTGACTACTTAGATGAAGCACGTAAAATTAAGTTTACACCATATGGAACTTATTATGAAGAATTATTAGAAAAGGTGAGTAAATGTATTATTTAGGAATTGATACAACAAATAAATATTTGATCGTTTCCATCTTTAATGATGATCAAGTCTTATATTTTTATCAAGCAGAATCAAACCGTAATGTTAGTGAATTAGCTAATGTTGAAATTGCGGAAGCATTTGATAGTTTAGATTTATCACCAAGTGATCTAAAAGCGATTGTGGTAACACGTGGACCAGGATCATTTACAGGCGTTCGTATTGGCTTAACGATTGGTAAAGTCATGGCAACAACTTTAGATATCCCACTATTTTCACTATCATCACTACAATATTATGCTGGTTTAAGTACTAGTAATGTAATCTTAGATGCCCGTTCAAAGAAAGTCTTCTTAGGCCGCTTTGATCAAGGCCAAGAAATTAGTGAAAAACATGTACTAGTTTCTGATTTAGATTCAACTTTAAATTATATCGGCGACTTACAAGTTATTGATAAAGAGTTAGAATACGGAGACTTAAGCGAAAACTTCTTATTATTAAAAGATAAGTACAAACTAGAATCTTCTTTGGATGCTAAACCGGAATACATGAAAGATTCAATATGATTATTAAAGATTTAAACCAAAGTCATATTAATGAAATTTTAAAGATTGAAGAAGTTAATTATATTGAACCATGGGACTATAAAATCTTTGTTGATGAAATAGTTAATAGCCCAAACTCGGAATACTTTGGACTTTTTGATAATGATGATAATATTATTGCTTACTTAGGCTTTTGGAAGTTACCTGATTATCTAGATATTACTAATGTATCAGTTGATCCGGATTATAAACGCCAAGGTATCGCAACAATCTTATTAAATGAGCTTGAAAGACGTGCTCTAGATTATGAAACACCTTCGATTTTTTTAGAGGTCAATGTCAATAATTTAGCAGCTATCAACTTATATAAGAAACATGGATATAAAGAATTAAAACGAATAAAGAATTATTATAGTCGATTAAGACAAGATGCTTATTTAATGCAGAAGGAGATCAATAATGAGTGATGTAATTATTTTAGCAATTGAAACGAGTTGTGATGAAACTGCTTGTGCAATTATGAAGAACGGAAAAGAAGTTTTATCAAATATCGTTTATAGCCAAATTGACTACCATAAGCATTTTGGTGGAGTTATTCCTGAGTCAGCATCACGTATGCATACGGAAAACATTTCCAGGGTAATAAAAATTGCAATTGAAGAAGCAGGAATTACTTATGCTGATATCGATGCAGTTGCTTATACTAAGGGACCAGGCTTAATTGGTGCTTTACATATTGGAATCGTTGCCGCTAAAACCTTTGCCTTTACAATTAATAAACCATTAATTGCGGTTAACCATATCTATGGCCATATTAAATCAAACGAGATTGAAAGTGATGATTTACAATATCCATTATTATCATTAATCGTATCAGGTGGACATAGTGAGCTTATTTACTTTAAAGATGAACTTAATTATGAAGTACTTGGTAAAACAACTGATGATGCTGTCGGTGAAGCCTTCGATAAAGTCGGCCGTGTTATGGATATTCCATATCCAGGTGGTGTTGAAATTGATAAATTATCAAAAATTGGCCAAGCTACTTATGATATAAAAATGCCGCAAGCAGATGGCGAAAACAACTTCTCATTCTCAGGCTTAAAGTCATCTGTAATTCAATTAATTAACCGTGAGAAGAAAGCAGGACGTGAAATTGATAATGCGGATTTAGCAGCTAGTTTTCAAAAAGTTGCGATTGATCAACTAATTTCAGTCTCAGAAGAATTAATCCAAAAACTTCATATTTCACAATTTGTCATTGCTGGTGGAGTATCAGCCAACTCAAGAATTCGCTCACAAGTAAATCGCTTGATCGAAAAGTATCCAGATATTAAATTCTCATATCCTGAGTTAAAATACTGTGGTGATAATGCTGCAATGATTGGTACTGCAGCCTATACAATGTATCAACATCAAATGTTTTCAGGCCTAGATGAAGGGGCTGTACCCGGTTACAGAAAATTAATTTAATAAAAGATTCACAAGCACCTAAAAATATGTTATTATATAACAGGTGATACTATGAGTAAATACAAAATTTCAGAATCAACTTTAAGAAGATACCCAGTATATCTTAAAGCAGTTAGAAAATTAAAAAATAGCGGCGTTAATAAAATTATGTCACATGAGCTTGCCGAACTAGTAAAAATTAAGCCAACTACAATTAGGCGTGATTTCTCTTTATTAGGGAAGCTAGGAAAACAAGGTTATGGTTATGATGTTAATTTATTAGAAGAACGCTTTAATGAAATCTTAGGAATGAACTTTGAAGAAAAGATTATTCTAGTCGGTGCTGGTAACTTAGGTAAGGCACTAATTAATTATAATAAATGGGACTATGTTGTTGGTGGCGTAACTATGGGATTTGATAAACATCCTGAAGATAAACAAAACCTTTCGATACCAATTTATCATGTCAAAGATTTAGAAAAATATATAACTCCAGATATTAAAATAGCGATACTAACTGTCTCTGAGGATATCCAAGCGACTGTTGACAAACTTATCGCTTGTGGTATAATTGGAATTGTAAACTTTACACATGAACATATCGTAACTCCTGATGGAATCGTAGTTCGTGAAGTAGACGTTGTTTCAAGTATTCAAGAAATTGTATTTGAAACTTCGGATCGATATAACAATGATTAAAGACAAATTACTTTAAGATGTTAAGCGAACTTAGAACTGGTGAAAGCTAAGTCATTAGAAGTAAATTTGAACACTTTATGAGTTTGGTTGGAGAAATTAAGTAGACAACCACGTAGAAGGGCGTTAACTTTTAAAGATTCTTTTAGAATGAAATAGGATGGTACCACGCTTGACGTTCCTTGTCGGCGTGGTTTTTTAATAGAGGAGGAAGAAATATATGGAGTTTGTAACAGTAAGAGAACTATATGAATTGGTGCATAGCCAATCACAAGTTCAATTAGATGGTTTAGAATATGTTGAACTACAAGGATGGATTAGAACTAACCGTGATAGTGGAAAAATCGGTTTTATCGAATTTAACGATGGAACATACTTTAAGTCAACACAAGTTGTCTACACTAGTGAGTTAGAAAACTTTGAGGAAGTAGCATCATACAATACCGGAGCGTCATTAACGATCTCAGGTAAACTAGTTTTAACACCAGATGCGAAACAACCTTTTGAGATTTTAGCAAAAGAAATTATTCTAGAAGGGGCAGTCGCAGACGATTACCCACTACAGAAAAAACGTCACTCATTTGAGTACTTAAGAGAGATTGCGCACTTACGTCCAAGAACTAATACTTTCAATGCGATTTTTAGAGTAAGATCAGTACTGTCAATGGCAGTGCATGAGTTCTTCCAAAATCAAGGATTTGTATACTTACACTCTCCAATCCTAACAACATCAGATGGAGAAGGAACTGGTCAAACATTCACAGTAACAACTAGAGCAGATGATCAATATGACAAAGACTACTTTGGTAAACACTCATTCTTAACAGGTACAGGACAGCTACATGCAGAAGCATTCATTATGGCATTTAGAGATGTTTATACATTTGGACCGACATTTAGAGCAGAGAAATCAAACACAAACCGTCATGCATCAGAGTTTTGGATGATTGAACCAGAAATCGCATTTGCTGACTTAGATGACTGTTTAGATTTAATTGAAGATATGGTTAAATACTTAATTGAATACGTATTAACTAACTGTCCAGCTGAAATGGAATTCTTCGATAGCTTTATTGAAAAAGGCTTAATTCAAAGATTAACTGCAGTCGTAGACTCAGACTTTAAAGTAATGACATACACTGAAGCAATTGATATTTTACTTGAATCAGGTAAAACATTCGAGTTCCCAGTAGCATGGGGTATGGACTTAAAGTCAGAACACGAACGCTACATTAGTGAAGAAATCATTAAAGGACCAGTCTTTGTTAAGGACTATCCAAAAGACTTAAAACCATATTACATGCGTGCTAACGAAGATGGTAAAACTGTCGCAGGTGCTGACTTGCTAGTACCAGGCGTTGGTGAAATTGTTGGATCATCACAACGTGAAGAAAGATTCGACGTTCTTGATGCTCGTCTTAAAGAAGAAGGAGTCGATCCAGCTTCAATTGATTGGTACTTAGACCTAAGAAAATACGGTGGCGTTAAACATGCTGGATACGGTTTAGGCTTTGAAAGATTCTTAATGTACATTTCCGGAATCTCAAATATCCGTGATGTTATCCCATTCCCAAGAACAGTAAGCAAAATCGAATTCTAAGATTAACTCCTTCAATGAAGGAGTTTTCTTTATCCCTTCAATATAATGTAAAGGCTTGCATTATATTTTAGATTGTATATAATTTAATCAAGAGGTGATTGTATGAGAGAGAGCAGACAGACGAATAGATTAGCTGATATCTTAAACATGAGCCAAAGACGACAATATTGTGTCGTCTTTTTTTGTATTAAAATGGAGGAGGTATTATATGAATGAGTTAGATAAAACTTTTTTTCAGAGTGCTGTTGCGCAAGATGTAAAGACTATGCGCCAAGCACTCCTTGATGGTGCCGATGTTAATGTAGTTAATGGTGACAAGCGAACTGCCTTAATGCGTGCTAGTAAGCGTGGCTATAAAGATATTGTCGATATCTTAATTGAGCATAATGCAAAACCAAATTTACTAGATAAGAATAATAAGACAGCCCTAATGGGAGCTAGTAAAAATGGCCACTATGATATTGTTGAAACACTAATTGAACATGATGCGGTTATTAATCAGGCCGACTATCGTGGTCGAACAGCGCTCATGCGTGCTGCCTTTTTAGGCCACTTAGACATTGTCGAACTCTTAGTCGATAATGGTGCCGACATTAATATTGCCGATGAGAAAGGTCGTACGGCCCTAATGGACAGTGTGATTGCCTTTAAGATTAATGTTATCCTATATCTATTAGATAAGGGGGCACAAATTAATGCCCAAGACTTCAATGGAGTTACATCATTAATGCGAGCAAGCTATGGAGGCTATGAAGAGTTAGTTAAACTATTGCTTGATGCTGGTGCTGATAAAGCTGTCAAAGATAATGATGATAATTATGCTATCCATTATGTACGAACAAATAACTTTGAAACTTTAAAACCATTATTGAAAGTTGAGGACTAAACTATGCGCGACTATTTATCAAAAGAAATTAGAAACATTGCTTTTCTCGGTCATGCGAGTTCCGGTAAGACATCACTTGTTGATTCAATTCTTTACTATCAAAAGAAAACTGATCGCTTAGGTGATAGTTTATCCGGTACCTCAGCTTCTGACTTCGCAACTGAAGAGATTAAACGCGGACAATCAATCTATACATCAATTATTCCAATTGAATGGAATGACTTTAAAGTAAATATTATTGATACACCTGGCTATATTGATTTTATTGGTGAAGTAGAATCGTCACTGCAAATTGTCGATAATGCGCTAATTGTTGTATCAGCAAGTGAATCACTAGAAACAGGAGTTATTAAGGCATTCCGTGAAGTTGAAAAACGCTCACTTCCAACAATCTTCTTTATTAATAAACTTGATAGTGAAAAAGCTGACTTTGAAAGTGTATATTTAGAACTGCGTGAAGAATTTGGAAAATCAGTAATTCTCTTTGAAGTACCAATTATTGAAGATCGAAAAGTAATTGGATCAGTTAATATTTTAAGAAATAAAGCTTGGTATTACGATGATAAAGATAATGCTAAAGAAGTACCAGAACATATGTTAGACAATGTTAGTGAATACTATGAGCAACTAGCCGAAGCGGTCGCAATGTCAAATGATGAGTTAATGGAAAAATACTTTAATGGCGAGAAATTTACTGAGGAAGAAATAGCAATCGGATTAAAAGAGGGGGTTCGTAATGGCTCGATTAGACCAGTATATTGTGGTTCAGCATTAGAGCAAACAGGTGTACAAAGATTAATGGATTTAATTTCAGAATATTTCCCAACCTATGAAGAACGTAAGGAAGTATTAGCACATGATCGCAGTGGTGAAATTGTCGCAGTAAAAACAAATGAAGATGAAAAACTTTCAGCCTTTGTCTTTAAAACTGTCGTTGATCCATTCGTAGGAAAGATTTCTTATATTAAAGTTATGAGTGGTGTCTTATCATCAGATTCAGAAATATATAATGTTAATAAGCAAGTCTCTGAAAAAGTAAATACGGTCTATGCCCTGAATGGTAAGTATCAAGTAGCGGTTGGTAAATTATTTACTGGTGATATTGGAGCGCTTGTAAAACTTAATGAGACCCAAACTAATGACACTTTAGCAACTAAAGACTTCCAAGTTATGTATGATCCAATTGAATTCTCACAAGGGATGTTAGGTGTTGCGATTAAGCCTAAAACTAAAGATGATGAAGATAAGTTATCCACATCACTTCAAAGAATTCTTGAAGAAGATCAAACACTTCGAGTTGAGCGTAATAATGAGACTAAAGAAACTGTCTTATATGGAATTGGTGATCAATTAATTGATATTACCCTAAATAAGATGAAAGATCGTTATCGTGTTGAAGTTGAAAAATCATTACCTAAAGTTCAATATCGTGAAACGATTGCGAAAAAGGTATTAGCAGAAGGTAAACATAAGAAACAATCAGGTGGATCTGGTCAGTATGGTCATGTCTTTATTGAATTTGAACCAAGTGACTCAGAAGAAATCCTCTTTGAAGAAACAGTCTTTGGTGGAGCAGTGCCCCGTCAATACTTCTCAGCAGTTGAAGATGGAGTTCGTGAAGCAATGTTAGAAGGAGTACTTGGCGGCTATCGTATGGTAAATGTTCTCGCACGCTTAACAGATGGTTCACATCATGATGTTGACTCAAAAGATATTGCCTTTAGAATGGCAGCCATCTTAGCTTATCGTGAAGGTATCCCACAAGCTGAACCAAGGCTTCTAGAGCCGATTGTCGATGTTACGATCATAGTTCCAGAAGAATACACGGGCGTGGTTGTAGGAGATCTAAACAAGCGTAGAGGCTTAGTTAGTGGTATGGCTTATGATGATCACAATGATCAAGTCATTACAGGTGAAGTGCCATTTAGAGAACTCTTATCTTATGCTTCAGACTTAAGGTCAATGACTAAAGGTAAAGGGGTCTATACTTATGTAAATAAGGAGTACCGTGAAGTACCACACCATTTAGTCTCGGAAATTTTAAATAAATAATTATGAGGTCTACTGAAATGTAGACCTTTACATTTCATTTATCTAGCATTAAGTGTATAATTAATCTTGAGGTGGAAAATATGGAAAAGAAAATTTCAGGATTAGATACAGAACAAAGAAATCAAAATACGATGGATTTAGATACACTCGATACAATTGATATTTTAAGAAAAATCAATAATGAAGATCAAAAAGTAGCACATGCGGTTAATGATGCATTAGATAATATTAGCCAATTAGTTGATGCTGCTTATAGTGCATATGCAAATGGCGGACGAATTATTTATATCGGTGCTGGAACATCAGGTAGACTTGGTGTTTTAGATGCTGCAGAATGCCCACCAACTTATGGAACAAACCCAGATGATGTTGTTGCATTAATTGCCGGTGGCGATCAAGCAATTCTAAAAGCGGTTGAAGGTGCTGAGGATTCAGAAGAATTAGCAGTTGAAGATTTAAAAAACATTAACTTAAATGATAAAGATATAGTTATTGGACTTGCAGCTAGTGGCCGTACACCTTATGTTATGGGTGGATTAAACTATGCTAATGAACTAGGAGCAAATACTGGATCAATTGCATGTGCTGCCAATTCACTTTTAGCAACAGTTGCTAAAAATCCAGTTGAAGTTGTTGTCGGACCAGAAGCAGTTACTGGATCAACTCGTATGAAGGCTGGTACTGCGCAAAAATTAGTTCTAAATATGTTATCAACAGCAGTAATGGTTAAATCAGGAAAAGTTTATGAGAACTTAATGGTTGATGTTCAAACAACTAATATTAAGTTAGTTGACCGTGCCGCACGTATTGTTGCCGCAGCAGTCGGAGTAGACTTTGATGCAGGATTAGCACTTCTAGAATCAGCAAACAATGATGTTAAAGTCGCAATATTAAAAGGCTTAACTGATTGCTCAAATGAAGAATGTAATAATCTACTCGCAGCAAATGCTGGTAATGTCGCTAAAACAATTCGCGAAAATAAATAATAAGCACAAGAAAAACTAGATGAAATAATTTCATCTAGTTTTTCTTATTCAATCAATGACTAACATTTATGGTATGATAAATCAAAGGGGGCTGACTATGAAGTATAACCGTAATAAGCAAACTATCAACTACATCTTAATCTTAACCATTACGACAATATTATTAGCGCTAGCTTATTCTAATGGACTGTTTGGCGAGCCAACGGCACCGTATTTTCGCGTTGTCCTTTCTTACATTTTCTTTGTCCTAATTTTTGATGCCGATAATTATAAGAGGATAAAGGATCTCTTTAATGCGGATAAAGCTAAGATTGATATTTACACTAATAAGAAAGAGATTGCCCGTTTAACTATCTTTCTAACCTTAGTTGCGACAGTTGTATTTATTATTTTCTATATGATTAACAAAGCGATACCGGCCTTAATCATTAGTTTATATATCTTAACGCTGGTTATGATAATGGCTTATAGCCTAAGTATTTATCTTGCCCAAGAGAAATAAAAGCCTTAATAATTAGGAAAATGACTAAAACTAGGTAAATTTACTAAATGTTTTACTAAAAAGTCTAATATCAAAGATTATTTTTTACTTATGTTATATAATGGTTAGGAAAATGAAGGAGAGATTTTATGAGCAAAATTAATTTAGAACCATCACTAGTAATTCTAGCTGCCGGAATGGGGAGTCGTTATGGTGGCTTAAAGCAAATAGATACAGTTGGTAGTAACGGTGAGTCAATTATTGACTTTACTATTTATGACGCAATTGAAGCTGGCTTTAAAAAAGTTTATTTAATTATCCAAGAAAAACATAAAGAAGCATTCGATGCGGAATTAGCAAATAAACTAAAAGGCCATATCGAAGTCGAGTACGTTTACCAAGCATTAGAAGATATTCCAGCAGGATACTCAATTCCTGAAGGAAGAGAAAAACCTTGGGGAACAACACATGCGCTATTAGCAGTTAGAAAACAAGTTAAAGAACCATTTATTATTTTAAATGCTGATGACTACTATGGTAAAGACGCATTTGTTCAAATGTATGAATATTTATCAAACCATGATAATGAAGATGAATTCGCATTAATGGGTTACCAATTAGAAAACACTTTATCAGACTCAGGTGCCGTTACGCGTGCCCTATGTGGTGTTGAAGATGGATTCTTAAAAGAAATTAATGAAGTTTCAAAAATTATCAAAGCAGATGGTCAAATTAAATTTGAAAATGCTGATGGTGAGTGGGAAGAGTTAGGTAATGATCAATTAGCTTCAATGAACTTCTGGGCATTTACACCAAAAGTAATTAGCCTACTTGAAGAAGTCTTTGTAACATTCTTAGATGAAACTGTTCAATCTGATCCATTAAAAGCTGAAGCATTACTTCCAAATGATATTGGAACACTAATGGAAACTAAAGGTATTAAAGTTAAAGTATTTAATTCATCAGATTCTTGGTTTGGAGTAACATACGCAGATGATAAACCAAAAGTTGTTGAGAAGTTTGCAGAAATGAAAGCAAATAAACTATACCCAGAAGATCTTTGGGCATAAAAAAAATTATCCTTCGGGATAATTTTTTTATTAACTGATTAAGTTTTTAACGATTGATAGGCCAGAAATAATTTGTCCGACAACTGAGCCTAAGTTAGCAACTAAGACGAGTGCTAAGATTCTAATGAACTGGTTACTTCTCCAACCTTTAAAGCTTTGAATATCTTCTGAGATTCTTTCCACATCTTTAACTGTTGGTTTTCTAAGTGTAGCTTCGACAAAGGCTGCGACAAAGCCGACTGCCAAGATTGGATGTAAGGCAGCAATTGGGGCTGATAAGAATGCAGCTAGGGCACTAAGCGGATGTGCACCAATTATTAGTGAGGCAATTGCCGCTCCTGATGAAGCAAAGAGTGACCATTTAGCAATTGCAATCACACCTTCATTAAGACCATTAAAGAAAGGTAAGATTAAGATAGCCGCTAAAAGGGCGAACATGATCCAACTAATGTATTTACCAGTTGGTGCTTTTGGTGGGATTGAATTTATTTCCACCATATTTTGCTCTTTATATAACTCTTCTTTAATACCAGGGATATGGGCGCCACCAACAACGGCTAAGATCTTATCACCTTTAGCATTACGAATCTTGTTGGCTAAGTATTGATCACGCTCATCTACTAAGATGCGGGCAATGGTTGGGACTTGGTTTCTAATCTCACTTAAAGCGGCACCAAGAGCATCTTCTTCTAAGAGTGCTTGAAGATCATCTTCCGATACTTCTTCATCATTCTCAAATACTGAAGAAAACCCAACGCCAAGGAGTTCAGTTTTTTCTTTAAAGCTTAGTGAGTTCCAAATTCTTTTAAAAGTAATTTTAACATCACGATCAATGGTAGTGATGGGGATGTTTAACTCTTCAGCAAGATTAATTGCTGTAACCATTTCTAAGCCTACTTGCGTATTGAGTTGGGCAGCCATTCTTTGTTGATATGATGATAAAATAATTGATGCTAAAAGCTGAAATGTTTGTTTATTCTTAATTACACTCTTAATATCTTTATCTTCCCAATTACTTGGGTTTTTTAATGATTTTAATCTCTCATCATCAAGTTCAATGCAAACAGTATCGGGCTGGTAGTGATTAATTGCTTCTTTAACTAAGTTGGCTGACACTTCTGAGACGTGGGCAGTACCAACTAGGATGATATTTTTATCGTTTACGACTAGTTCATGTATATTTTCGTTATTCATAATTCACCTATCTTCTAGCCTATAGATTAACACCTTCTGGAAATAAAGTCGACAAAAAAAGACGATATTATCGTCTTATTTCAAGTTTAATTTTTCCTTAGGGATATGGCAATATCCATTTGGATTCTTATCTAAGTATAACTGATGCTCTTCTTCGGCACGATAAAAATTATCTAAAGGCAAAAGTTCAATGGCAAGATCTTGGCCAATTTCTTGTGCATATGCTTCTAAGACTTTTTCTACGGTATTAAATTGCGTTAAGTTCTCATAATAAACTCCAGTACGATATTGAACACCAACATCATTACCTTGTTTATTGACTGCGACTGGGTCGACGATATCTAAGTATAATTTAATTAACTGGCTCGTTGTTATAATTTCAGAATTATAATGTAGCATTACTGCTTCAGCGTGGCCACTAGCATTACACACTTCTTCATAAGTTGGTTCAATTGTTTTACCATTTGCGTATCCAACTTCTGTATGAAGGATTCCGTCAAATTGTCTGAAGTAAGCTTCTACTCCCCAAAAACATCCACCTGCTAAGACTAATGATTTCATTATTTTCACTCTTCCTTTTATTATCATTTAATATAATACCACAATTAAAATAAATATTTGGGATTAAACACTTTAATTTTGATTAGTTATAATGTGAAAAAATTATGATTTGCGAAAGCTAAAGAATTAAGCAAATTATATTTAATAATATTGTTTTTATTTTGTAATTTTATAGTATTTTATGGTAAATATTAATAACTATTCGACTTGATTAACTGTTTTTTACTATTTTAAGCCAAATGAATTATTCCATTAAGTCCAAATAATTATGCGGTATTATGATATAATAACCTATATATATTAGGAGGTTTTTATGTTCGAATTTATAACTCTTCCAAAACTAGTTCAGTTTGGACAAGTATTACTAGATATCGGCATTATGTCTATTATTTTTTACTATGCTTTACGCATCGTTAGAAACAATGCTAGAACTGTCCAAATTTTCAAAGGTATTTTATTAGTCTTTATTGTCAATATGCTATCTAAGATCTTTGGTTTAGATACAGTTCAAAATTTTACACAAACATTTATGACTTGGGGAATTTTAGCAATCTTTATTATTTTCCAACCAGAAATCAGATCAGTCCTTGAAAGACTTGGTAAGACCAATGTCTTTTCCAACTCGTCGTCATTATCGATTACTGAAAAGGATCGTTTAATTACTGAAGTATGTAAGGCCGTTGAGCAATTATCTGAAGAGAAGACGGGAGCTTTAATTACAATTGAAGCTGACATTTCTTTATCAGACTATATTTCAACAGGCACTAAACTAAACTCAGATGTATCGATGGAACTTTTAACATCGATTTTTGTTGTTGGTACACCACTACATGATGGGGCAGTTATTATTCAAGGTAATAAGATTGCGGCTGCTGCTGCATTCTTTCCACCAACGGAAGAATGGCTACCTTCAAAATATGGTGCTCGTCACCGTGCAGCAGTTGGTATCTCTGAAGTTAGTGACTCAGTAACAATTATTGTCTCTGAAGAAACGGGACTTGTCTCAGTTGCTCATGAAGGCCGTATGTCAATTATTAAAGTAAAAGAATTAGGCATGTACTTAAAGAAATTACTATTCTCAAGTGAAGTTGATTATGAAGTGAAAAAAAATTCTACTTTAACATCAGAAGAAAAAGTAACTAGAATTGAAAATGAAATTAAATCACAACAAAAAGATGACTTAGATACATCACGTGTGATTAAGCAATTTTCTAAATTCAAGGTAGATGAAGAAGGTGATGAAGATGAGCAATAACGATAAAATAAATAACGAAGAAAATCTCGAAGAAAATGTAAATGAGAAAGAAAAAGGCTTTAAGAAGTTACGTCCTAATAAGAAAGTTAAGTCAGAAGCTGATAAGGATCAGGAAAGACTTGATCGTGCTAAGAAGTTAGCGGCCCGTAAGATTGCCTTAAAGGGTGCTTATGATTCAGTCGAGACATCAGTCGCACGTATTGGTCAGTGGTTTTCAAGCACAGTTGATAAATTTCTTTTCTCAAGAAAATATGACAAGATTATAGCAATTGCACTAGCTTGTATTTTATACATGGCAATGAACTTCTCACGTACCGGCGTCTTTGTTCTAGATTCAACCTATACAATTAAAGATCATCCGGTCACGCTAGTCGCTGACTCGGCGGTCTATGAAATTATTGGTTATGATAAAACCGTTGATGTAATCCTGACAGGATCATCGACTGAAGTAAACGTCGCAAGAAACCAACAAAATACTGTAATTAAATTAGATCTAACTGGTTATCAAACAGGTGAGCATACAATTAAGTTTTCACCTGCTAACTTCTCAAACCGCGTTTCCGTATCTACGAAACCTGAGAGTACAACAGTCACAATTCGTAAGAAAGAAACTGAGCGCTTTAAGATTACGCATGAATACTTAAATATTAATAAGATGGATGAGAAGTATTATCCAGAAGAGCCAGAGTTTGAAACAAATGAAGTTTTAGTTAAAGCCTCAAGAAAAACATTAAATGAAATTGCCTTTATTAAAGCTTTAATTGATGTTGAAGGTGTAACCGAATCATTTGAAACAGAAGCACCACTTTATGCTTATGATAAAGAAGGTAAGCGTATGGAAGTTGATATTTTACCGAAGATTGCCAAAGTTAAGGTTCCAGTCTCATCTCCAAGTAAGACTGTTAAGTTAACTGTCATACCAGAGGGGATTGTCCCAAATAATATGTCAATTGAATCTATTGCTTTAGATCATAACTCAGTTAAACTGTATGGTAATCCTGAAACATTAGAAAAGATTGAAGAAATCAGTGTTAAAATTGATGCTTCAAAACTTGATCGTGATATGAAAGTATTTCAATATTTAGTTTTACCATCGGGGATTCGTTATGCTAACGTCTCACAATTAGCGATGGAAGTTAAACTTGTTGAAACATCATCCAAAGTTTTAAAAAACATTCCGGTTTCCTTTGAGAATAATCTTGAGGGTTATCGAACGCGTCTGAAAGATTCAGATCAAGCGGATGTTGATATTGAAATCTTTGGAGCAGAGAGAGTTTTAGAAGATATTACCGAAGATAACTTTGGTCGTGTCTATTTTGATATGGCTGGGGTTAAACCTGGTGAAGTTACTTTAGAATTAAAAGTTGATTCTAATCACTTCTTAATTAAGTATGAATTAGAGTTTAATGAAATTACAATGGAAGTGGTGAGTGAATAATGTCATTTAAATATTTTGGAACAGATGGAATTCGCGGGAAAGCGAATGTTAAGTTAACACCGGAGCTAGCATATAAAGTCGGGCGTTATTTAGGTTATAAGTTAAGTAGTGATAAAGCTAAGGTTTTAATCGGAAGAGACACACGTCTCTCTGGTGAAATGTTAGAGTCAGCTTTAGCAGCTGGTTTTATGGCTTCAGGCTGTGATGTTGATCTACTAGGTGTTGTTGTGACACCACTAGTTGCCTATATCTTAAAAGAGAATGACTATGCCTGTGGAATTATGATTTCCGCAAGCCACAACCCATACTTTGATAATGGATTAAAAATTATGAATCATGATGGTTTAAAGATTGATGAATTTTTACAAGAAGAAATTGAAGATTATATTGATGGTAAAATTGAAATACCTTATATGATCAATGAAAATATTGGAAGATCAAGAATTGCAACCGACTTAATTACGCAGTACAATGCTTACTTAGAAAAATCAATTAATACTGATTTAAGTGGCTTAAAAATTATGGTAGATGCGGCTAACGGTTCAGCATATGACTTAGTTAAAGTCTTTAATCAGTTTAATCTTGAGTATGAAGTAATTAATAATCAACCAGATGGTATTAATATTAATACTAACTGTGGATCAACACATCCAGAAACACTAAGATCAGTAATGCAAGATCATAAGTTTGATGCTGGTGTTGCCTTTGATGGAGATGGAGATCGTTTAATCTTTGTTGATGAAAATAATAATATTGTTGATGGTGATGGAATTATGTACATCCTATCTAACTACTATGCTAAACATAAGATGTTAGAAAATGATACGACAGTTGTGACAGTCATGAGTAACTTAGGTTTACTACGTGCATTTGATGCAACCGGAACTAACTATGTTATTACTGATGTTGGTGATAAGAATGTCTTTGAAAAGATGAATGCTGATAACTTTGTTATTGGTGGTGAGCAATCAGGCCATATTATTTTAAAGAATCACTCAAACATGGGTGATGGTCTATTAGTTGCTCTAAAAATATTATCAATTATGAAAAATGAAAGTAAAACTCTGTCAGAATTATTAGAAGGCTTAGTTATCTACCCACAATTATTAGTTAACCATAAGGTTAAGGATAAAAATGCGGTTTTAACTAATAAAGAATTAGTTAGCAAGATTTCAAGTGTTGAAGATATTCTAGGTAAAGAAGGTCGTGTATTAGTTCGTCCATCAGGGACTGAACCTTTAATAAGAGTTATGATTGAAGCTAAGACACAAGCCTTATGTGATCAACATGTTGGAGCGATAATTGATACGATAAAACAAATAGAGAGGTAAATATATGAAAAAAGTTGTTTCAATAGTTGAAGATGAAAAAGATCTAAATGAACTTGTTAAACGTTACTTAGAACAAGATGGTTTTGAAGTGCGTCAACATTATACTTATGAATCAGCTTACTCAGCAATTAATGATGATGATATCGATCTATGGTTACTAGATATCATGTTAGATGATAAAAGTGGTTTTGATCTAATTGACGAGATTCAACAAGTTAATCCAAATGTTCCGGTTATCTTTATGAGTGCCCGTGATCAAGACTTTGATAAAATAATTGGCTTAGAGCGTGGTAGTGATGATTACATTACAAAACCATTCTCACCCAAAGAAGTTGTATTAAGAGTCAATGCTGTTTTAAGAAGAACTTATCGTGATGAAGCAGTTAACCGCATGCAAGTTGATGGCTATGAGGTTGATGAGAATGCTCGTATTGTTTACGATGGTGATAAAACAATTGAATTAACAACAAAAGAGTTTGATTTACTACTACTCTTCTTAAAGAATCCACAAACTGCCTTTTCACGCGAGCAAATTTTAGCGCAAGTATGGAAAGAAGATTCTTACTATGTTTCTGATCGTGTAATTGATGACACTCTAAGAAAACTACGTAAGAAAATGGAACGTTTAACGATTAATACAATTTATGGATTTGGATATAGGTTAGGTATAAATGAATAAGTCTAGAGAAAAATTATTTAGACTAAGTCTTGCACAACAACTAATAGGTATCATCCTATTATTTGTTGTTGTTTTTTTATCATTCTTCTTTACCTATTTAAACAATAATATTAATGAGTTTGTTTCAATTGAAATGGAATCCTATTTAGCGTCATCCCAAGATTCAATTATTGAAGCATATCAAATGAATGGTAATGGTGACTTCTTAGTAAACTTTAAAGATGATGAAGAAGTTTCCCATAAGATCTGGGATATTAATGGTGAATATCAAACAGAAACGTATCGTTATCTACCAGCATCAATTCGTAATCAAATTAACTTACAGCGCCAACAACAAATGATTCATGAAAACTATGCAGCTATTGTTGAGATTAGTGATAACTCATCTTCCTTTGTTGTGGAAATTACGATTAAACCCGAATCGAATGTGACCTATGTCACGACGATTTCCAAAGATTATTCATTAGCTTTAAGAAATCGATTAATTAACTCAGTCGTTAATGCGGTTTTATTAATCGTCTTCTTACTCTTTGCGGTTATGCTGATGTGGGTTTCATCAATTATTAGATCCTTATCTAAGATTCAAGACTATGTAAATAAGATTACTAAGGATGAAGATGCTACTTTAGAGATTGATCGTCAAGATGAGTTAGGTGAAGTATCAAAGGCCTTAGTTTATATGAATGAAGAGTTAAAAACACAAGAGCGAATCAAAGCTGAGTTAATTCAAAATATTTCCCATGATTTAAAAACACCAATTGCAACAATTAAGTCTTACGGTGAATCAATTAAAGATGGCATTTATCCTTACGATACTTTAGAGAAGTCAGTTGATGTTATTATTGAACATGCAACGCGCTTAGAACAAAAAGTTCACTCACTCCTACTCTTAAATCGAATGGATTATTTAGTTGCCAATAATGATACTGAAGAATTAGCACTAAAAGAAATTATTGAGAAAACGATTATGTCAGTTATTCCAATCTCATCAAATCTTGAAGTTATTACTGAACTTGAAGATGTGATGTTTGTTGGTGAGGAAGAGAGCTGGCGTGTGGTTTGTGAGAATATTCTGGATAATGCACTACGTTATGCTCAAACTTACATTAAGATTGAACTCAGTGAGAATAAATTAACGATATCAAATGATGGTATTCACTTAACTGATGCAGTTAAACAAACTATGTTTAAACCTTATGAGAAGGGTACGGATGGTGGCTTTGGTATGGGCTTATCAATTGTTCTAAGGGTCGTTGGGGCTTATGGCTATGTCGTTGATGCTGAAAATACTGAGGATGGGGTAATGATCACAATTGAGAAGTAGTTCTGATTAGCTGACAACTTTATTTTAATGTGAAAATATACTATAATGGACAAAGATTAGGGGTTATTATGAAAGTTAAAATTTTAGATTTAAATGTAAACTATACAAAGGCTGGTAATAAGGATCAAGCAGTTATCCTATTACATGGATGGGGCCAAAATACATCGATGATGGAGCCAGTCTCTGATTATTTGTCAGAGTTTTTCACTGTCTATAATTTAGACTTTCCGGGCTTTGGTCAATCGGATACACCAAATACGACTTGGGGAGTCGATGTTTACTCCGAAATGTTAGCCAAGTTTATTGAAGAACTAGATATTAATAATCCAATTATTATTGCCCACTCATTTGGCGTTAGGGTCGCAATCTATTATGCTAAAGACCATGATGTAAAGAAAATGATCTTTACCGGAGGGGCTGGTATTCGTCCTAAGCGCGGATTAAAATATTATACGCGCACTTATTCTTATAAACTGGCTAAGCAAGTTTTAAAGTTACCAGGCTTATCTAAAAAACGTGAAGCAATGATGAAGAATGCCGGTAGTGAAGACTATCGTGCTTTATCAGGTGCAATGCGAGCATCCTTTGTTGAAATTGTAAATTTAGACTTAACACCTTACTTAAAAGACATCAAATGTGAAGTGCTTTTAGTTTGGGGATCATTAGATGATGCCACACCACTATGGATGGGGCAGAAAATGGAGCGAGAAATTCCCAATGCTGGTTTAGCAGTCTTTGAGAATGATGGCCATTATGCATATTTTAATCAAATGCCAAGATTTTTAAGTGTCATTGATATATTTTTGAAAGAGGATAAAGTATGAAGATAATCTTAATTTTAATTACAATAATTGGTCTTGTACTTCCAAGTAAACAGGCCTTACATATGTTTCAACAAAACCGTTATGAAGTAAAACGCTATACGATTTGGCTAAGATCACAAATAAAGAATAGTGAAACAATCGCTATATCATTACTGACAATTGTTGTAAGTTTCCTTTTAGCAGTCTTTGTTGGTAACTTAGTTGGAGCAATTATCATCTTACTCTACTCACTCTATATGCTTGAGCGTGAAGTTAAAAGAACTTATATTAAACCACTGGTAATAACTGGGCGTGTAATGCGTCAAATTATTGTCTTAGTAATAATTTATATCGTGCTCTTACTTTTAGTAAATGTTTTAGATATAAACTTTGTAATGTATACTTTAATTTTCTCAATCTTTATTCCATATCTAGCGATCTATTTAGTGGCGCTAATTACGTCACCAATTGAATATTTATTTAGAGAAATGTTTAAAAATAAAGCAAAAGCAATTCTAAAAGCTAATCCATCTTTAATTAAAGTTGGGATTACGGGCTCATATGGTAAGACATCGTCGAAGAATATTGTTAATGAGGTTTTAGGTGAAGCATATTATTCACTGGCATCACCAGCATCATTTAATACACCAATGGGCTTAACGCTAACCGTTAGAAATGATTTAAAGAATACTCATGAAGTCTTTATTGCTGAGATGGGTGCTGATAAGGTCGGCGATATCGTTGAACTAGTTAATTTAATTAATCCTAAGTATGCGATTATTACCTCAATTGGACCACAACATTTAATGACCTTTAAATCGATTGAAAATATTATTAAAGAAAAAATGGCTTTAGTAGAAATGCTTCCGGCAGCTGGAATTGCGATTCTTAATAAAGATAATGAATATATTAAAAACTACCAGGTTAAAAACCCAGTTAAAGTAATTTCATATGGGCTAATTAGTCCCGATGTTGATTACTTTGCAGATGAAATTAGCTATTCAATTAATGGATCTTCATTCTTAATTAAACATGATGGAAAAGCTTATCCATTTGAAACACGTTTACTTGGTGAACATAATGTATCCAATATTTTATCGGCAGTCGCACTGGGCCATCAGTTAGGTATTGCCTGGGAAAAGTTAATTAAAGCCGTAGCGCATGTTAACTTTATTGAACACCGTTTAGAGTTAAAGAAAATTAATGGTAGAACCTTTATTGATAATGCCTTTAATTCAAATCCAGAAGGGGCTAATATGTCCTTAAAAGTAATTTCAGAGATGGATAATCAGCGCATAATTATTACCCCGGGAATGATTGATCTGGGTGTTATTCAAAATGATGAAAACTATAAGTTTGGCTATAATATGTTAGATAAAGTTGATATCGCAATTTTAGTTGGAAAGAATCAGACTAAGCCTATTTATGATGGTTTAGTTGCGAGTGGCTTTAAGACTGAGAATATTCATGTCTTTGATACGGTTCGTGAAGCGCTAGCTTATGCTTATTCGATTACTGATGCGAGTGATGTTATCTTACTTGAAAATGATCTACCTGATGCATTTTCTAATTAGGAGTTATTATGACAATTGAACAATATATCTTAAAAGTTTTAAGTGTTTCAAAAATTGGATTAAAATTTTCTAAGGATGACTATGCTCTTGAGAACTATCAAGAGTTAGCTAACCTGTCTTTAGAGATGCTAAATAAGAATTTTACGGAGCCAATTAATGAGAACTTATTTGTGCGTAACCTTTACCCAACGCCAAATACTTCGGTTCGTGTTATAATAGTAAATGAAAAAAATCAAATACTCTTTGTTAAAGAAGCTGATGATAAGAAGTGGACGGTACCAGGTGGTTGGGCTGATCTCTTTATTTCACCGCGAGAAAATGCCAGGAAAGAAGTATTTGAAGAAGTTGGAATTAAGGTTGAGATTGAGCGCATGCTGGCAATGTTTATGCGTGAGAAATACCGTCAACCACGGGTAGCAATTTCAGAATATGTTACATATTTTGTAGCATATGTTAAAGATGATATTAAATTAGATATAGGCTTTGAAGTATTAGATGCAGGCTTTTATGATTTTGACAATTTACCGGAACTATCTAGTAAATCAACTAAGGAAGAACTTACAATTGCATATGATATCTTGATTAATAATAAAGCGGTCTATGTCGACTAGGAGGAAATATGAAAATTAATGTAGCGGTAATGTTTGGTGGCAAGAGTGTTGAACATGAAGTTAGTGTGATTTCTGCACTACAAGCAATTGAAGCAATGGATAGAAATAAATATAATATTGTGCCAGTCTATATTTCAAAAAATAGCGAAATATATTCAGGTGAGAAATTATTAGATATTGAAGCATATCGTGATTTAGATCAATTAATCAAAGGTCTTGATGCAGTTTATTTATATAAAGATGGACAACATGTTTATATGAATAATGTTAAGCAAAAATTATTTGGTAGTAAACCTCAAGTTATTGACTTAGTAATTCCAGTAATGCACGGAACAAACGGTGAAGATGGTGTTTTACAAGGTTACTTAGAAATGCTTGGCTTACCATTTGCTGGATCAGATACAACCGGATCTGCGGTTGGGCAAGATAAAGTAATTATGAAACATATCTTTGAGAACTCAAATATTCCAATCGTTAAATGGTTCTGGTTATATGACTTTGAGTATGAAGATAATAAAGAAGAATACTATGCACAAGCAGAAGCAATTGGTTATCCTGTCGTTGTTAAACCGGCAAATTTAGGATCATCAATTGGGATTACTTTCGCAGCTAATAATGCAGAACTACATGATGCAATTTTAATTGCCAGTGAGTTTGATGCTAAGATTGTTGTTGAGAAAGCTGTTGAGAATTTACGTGAAGTTAACTGTTCAGTCTTAGGTGATGTTTATGATAATGATACATCAGTGATTGAAGAAGTTTCTTCTCATGAAGACTTCTTAACATTTGATGAGAAGTATTTACAAAACGCTAAATCAGGTAAATCATCAGGTATGGCTTCAACTAAGCGTGAAGTACCAGCTAATCTTGATGCTGCGCTTGAAGCTAAGGTTAGAGAATTATCAAAAGCAGTAGTTCGTGTTTTAGGCTCTTCTGGTGTTTGTCGTATTGATTTTATGATTGATGGAAAAACTAATGAAGTATATGTTAATGAAATTAACTCTATGCCAGGATCACTAGCATTCTATCTCTGGTCACCAAAAGATGTTTCATTTGCTATGATTATGGATAACTTAGTTAAACAAGCAATTGATCGTGAGCGTCGTAACTCGCGTAAAACATTTACTTACTCATCTAATATCTTGAGTAACTATGCAGCTAATGGTACTAAGGGTAAATTAAAAATTTAGAGACAAAAAAATAGAAGTCACTTATTAAGTGCTTCTATTTTTTCTTTGCTTTATTACTTTCTGCTTTTACTTTTACGATACGATCTTCTAAGAAGGTTAGTGCTTTCGTTGGTACTGAATGAACTTCACCATTGTATAAATGAACTTCGGTTACTAAACCACCACGTTTTACTCTAAAGTTTTTAACTGAGTTATATCTAAAGTATGTTTGGTTGTGGAAGATACCTTGATCATTATAGTAAGTTGTATGTAGTACTGAGTTTTTAACTAAGTCTGATGCTGAAGTTACAATGAAGACAGCTAAGATTAAGGCCCAAAGTAAGAACTCGTTATCTGTATAGTTTTCTTTGTTTAATAGTACTATTACTAGCCAAGTTGATGATAGTACAAATGTTACTAAGTATACCCCTAATGTTAGCCAGCCTGTAAATAGTTTTTTGAAATCGCCACGATGATTAACTTCATCAAGTGCTTTTTTATGATCCATAAACATTGTAAATCGATTGTATAGCATATAGATAATTAAACCTACGGTTAGTATTGCTACAATTATATTTGTTTCCATCCTATCACCCTCATAAGATTATAGCATATATTTTTAGTGTCTTAATCTAAATAGTATTCTTTTTAATCTTGTGTTAAAATATTATTGTTATTAAGGGAGGCATATTTTATATGTTAAGAAATAGATTTTATAAAGCAATTGATGATTTATTTGAAACTATTCAAACAAGTCAGGACCAAGCAATCACTGATGCAGGGAACTTATGCTCAGAAACTATTGCCAACGGACATACAATTCACTTGTACGATACTGGGCATATTATCGACTCGGAATTATTTAACCGTGCAGGTGGCTTTAACTTATTAAGACAGTTTAAATATAATTTAAACTTAACTTCAACAGCACGTGTGCAAGATGCTCATGAAGCTGATAAAGATCGTAATCTAGAAGGTTTTGCTGAGTTTGCTTTAAAGTCAGCTAATATCTATCCAGGTGATGTGTTATTTATTGGATCAGTCTCAGGGATTTCATTCCATGTTGTTGATTTAGCAATTGCCGCAACTAAGATGGGAATTAAAGTTATTGGGATCACTTCTGTTGAGTTCTCAAAATCATTAAACTCACTACATCCAACTGGTAAGAAGCTATATGAAATTGTTGATATATTAATTGACAACTGTGCTCCACATGGTGATGGTATGTTAGATGTTGATGGTGTTGATCAAAAATTTGTTCCAGCTTCAGGTTTATCTTCGGCATATATTATGTGGGCGATTATGTCTGATACCTTAGAAAACTTATTAGCTAAAGGATTAAAACCTGGAATTTTAGGAAGTGTTAACTATCCGCCAAATGTACAGTCAAATATTGATTTAGAAGATTTATATAAAGAAAAAGGATTATAAGCGCTATGATGGAAGAAGTAAGAAAGTATAAAATTGATGAAATTCCGCAAGGGACTTTTATTAAGTCGATTAATAATAAACCACTTGCTGTTTTCATTGTGCCGGGCTTAGTTGGATTTGCCATGCTCTTTGGTTCATGGAAACTAAGAATATTCGGTCTAATGTTTATTGTTTTTACTGCTTTCGTATATATGAAATTTAAGAAAAGAAATGTAGTTGATATTTATGAAGAGTTCTTTCTTATTTATGATGCAGATAATTTAGTAACATTAATTAAATGGCCTGAAGTAAAAACTTGGGATCTTAAAGTTTCATCAAATGCGGAAGATCAATTATTTATTGAACTACATGATGGTAACTTTTATGAGATAGCCATGTTTGGTATTGGTAAGGTTTCAGTTCATTTTAGAAAGTTTGCTTTTGAAGCTAATCACCGTGAACAAGTTAAGGCTAGAGAAAATGCCCGCGGGTCTTCAATGCGTTTTGGTAGAAAGAAAAGGGATTAATTATGAGTTTACAAGATAATGTATTTAAGTATGGTGTATCTGGTGGTATGCGTTACAAGGAACCAGAGAAACTATATTTCCTTAATGTTTTCTCAAAGGAGTTTACTGATTTAGGTTATGAAATCAAGATTCTAAAAAAGGATATGAAACGCTATTCAGGAGTTAACTGTTATATCGGTGATATCGTTAATGCAAAGAACTTAATTATTGCTCCATACGATACAACGATTAATTCACTTAATCCTAAAGCTAAGTATTTCCCATACTCTTACAATGATAGTCAAAAGGAATTACATGAGAAAAACCGTTTTAATGCCATGGTGGTAATTATTACTGGAGTTATCTTAATGTTTATTATTCCAATTGTCTTTCGAGCTGGTGGCCAGTTTGTAAGAATATCATCACTTCTAATTACGGTCATCATGACAGTAATTGCCTATATTTTATTAAAGGGACGTCCAAATCAAGTTAGCGCCAATTTAAATACTTCGGGTCTTTTAGCAATCTTAGAATTAGCTAAGCGTAAGCCAGCTGATACTGCTTTTGTTTTAACTGATCGTGAGTTTGTTGATAATCTTGGTGATCTAATGATTCGTGAAGCTCTGCCAACAACAATTGATGATAAGAATGTTATTCACTTAAAAGGGATTGGTAATGGTGAGCATATTGTTATTGCCCATACAAAAGAGAATATTGGCTTAGCTCGTAAGATTGCTAATAAGGATACTTCATTGAACTTATTTACCTTAGATAAAGAAGGTTTAAGAGAAAATGCCTTACAATATTACGATAAAGCTGTCTCAATATCAGTCTGTGATAAATTTAATGATAGATATGAGATTTCTGATGTCTTAAATGAAAATGATGTGAAGATAGATGAAGAAAAATTCTCTAAAGTCGTCGATATTGTCCATAATTTCATAGTATAGGTGTAAAAAGGTACTATTTAACCATTGTTTAAGTAAAATATAAGTAAATTAACTAAAAATTTAACGCAATTTACTTTACACAATGATTTTCAAGTGATACAATTTAATCGTAATGAAAACGTTTTAGTTAGGAGGGATTTTATGAAAGTAGTAAACATTAGAATTGACGAGAGATTAATCCACGGGCAGGTAGCTGCATATTGGACTCGTAATCTTAATGCACATAGAATTTTAGTTATAGACGATTTCGCAGCTAAGGATCAAATCCAAAAGATGGCTTTGAAAATGGCTACACCAGGTGGTGTTAAGCTTTCAATCTTAACTGTACCAACAGCAGCTAAAAATTTAATTGAAGGAAAGTACGAAGGGGAAAATGTCTTCGTAATCGTCCGTAATCCGAAAACGCTTCGCGAAGTTTATGACGCAGGCTACAAGATGGAAACTGTTAACGTAGGTAACATGTC
The DNA here is from genome assembly GCA_012735275.1 of Erysipelothrix sp. Classification (GTDB taxonomy): domain Bacteria; phylum Bacillota_I; class Bacilli_A; order Erysipelotrichales; family Erysipelotrichaceae; genus JAAZDN01. Next base: position 47,877 of record JAAYHR010000018.1, on the reverse strand, counting down.
ATCTAAATTCGGTAGTGTACAAGTCAGACGTTCGGTAGGGGTAACACCGGAAGATGTAAAAGAGTTTAAAACTCTATTAGATCACGGCGTTAAAATTACTGCACAGATGATTCCAGATGATGAAATTGTTGATTTTGCGCCAATCATATTAGATGAGAATCTATTCGCGTAAAATTAGTAATTTAAAAATTGCTTAAAGGGAGGCAAGATTATGAATAATTTAGGAATTTTTCAGATATTATTCCTGACAATCTACTCGGGTATTGCCATGGTTGATGGATTATCATTCAACGTTGGACTAAACGGTATTATTCAAACCGGAGTAGTTACAGGTTTAATTGTAGGACGTCCTGATTTAGGACTGATGGTCGGAGGTACGTTACAATCGTATGCTCTAGGTATAGGTACTTATGGTGGAGCATCTATTCCTAACTGGACTTCAGCAGCAATGCTAGTTACAGCTTTAGGATCAAGTGTTGAACAAGCCGAGTCACTAATTACATTAATTGGTGTACCGCTAGCAGCATTAGGTGTTCAGTTTGATATCTTAGGTAGAATGTCAAATACATTCTTCCAAAGAAGAGCAGACGTATATGTTGAAGCTGGCGACTTAGCTGGAATTAAACGTATGAACTTAATGGGAACTATTCCTTGGTCACTATCAAGAGCTATTCCAATGTTCGTTGCATTATTCTTTGGTGAAGAAGCAGTTCTATTTATTACTGAATGGATCGCAAACTATGTTCCTTGGTTAACTCAAGGGTTCGCAATCGCTGGTAGATTACTTCCAGGTATCGGTTTCGCAATCTTATTAAAATACTTACCAATCAAGAGACATTTCTCATGGTTAGTTGTCGGATTCGTATTAGCGGCATTCTTAAACATATCAGTATTAGGAATCTCATTAATCGGTCTTGCAGCAGCATTAATTGTTTACCGTAACAATATTGAAGGACAAACAGTCCAAGTTACTGGTGGAACTGATGCAGGTTTAGGAGGAGACGAAGAATATGACGAATAAAAGATATACTAAAGCAGAACTAAAAAAATTACACTGGTCTAACATCTGGCATATGCAAATTGGATGGAACTATGAAAGAATGCAAGGTCTTGGATACTTAACGGCTATGCTTCCAGTTCTTAAAAATTCATATGGTGATAACCCAGAGTTAATGGATAAAGCTTTAAGAACACATTCACAATTCTTTAACACTCAACCTAGCATGGCTGATATTATTATCGGTATGAACATCGCTCTTGAAGAGCAAGCAGGTGGAGCAGACGTAATTGATACGGCAGCAGCAATTAAAACATCATTAATGGGACCATTCGCAGGTATCGGAGATACAGTATTCGGAATGATCGCATCAACAATCTTTGGTGCTTTAGCAGTTGACTTCTCAATGTCAGGATCATATTTAGGATTATTCTTACTTGTAGCTTGGTCACTAATTGTATTATTAGTTATTCGTCCAATCTTCTTTAACTTAGGTTACCGTCAAGGTACAAACCTAGTTACAACATTATCAGGTCAATTAAACGCGTTCACTGATGCAGCTTCTGTATTAGGGATCACAGTTATTGGTGGTATGACGGCTACAATGGTTAACTTAACATTCGGTGGTATCCGTACAGGAACTCAAGCTATGAAAGAAGTTGAAGTAAACGGTGATCTTGTAAAAGTACCAGACTACTTCATTAACTTCCAAGCAGATTTATTTGATAAAATCATGCCTAAATTCGGCTCAGTAATATTAGTAGCAACAGCTTACTACCTACTAGGTAAAGAAGGAATGAACTCTAACAAATTAATCATGGGTACTATTGTTCTATGTCTGTTATTTGCAGCACTTGGACAATACACTCCAATCAATATCTTAGTTTAATAAATAATTTTAAACTTACAAAGGGGGAAGTTTACTTCCCTCTTTTTTAAACATTTAGGAGGAAATAATATGAGAGGTTTTTTAATCGTAAGTCATGGTGACTTAGCAGCAGGCATGAAAATGTCAGTGGAAATGGTTGCCGGAGTAAGAGAAGAAGTATATGCATTAGGACTTTCACCAGAAGGTGGACCAGCTGAACTTGAAGAAAAATTAGAAGCAATTCTACCAGAATTAGAAAAATATGAAGATATCTTTGTATTTACTGACCTATTTGGGGGATCACCAGGAAATACAGTATTTATGAAACTTGCAGCAAAGGAAAACGTTTCTATGATTGCAGGCGTTAACTTCCCAATGGTATTAACTGCAGTTCTAACACCAGGTGTAGATGCAGAATTCCTAATCGGAGAAGCAAAAAACGGAATCATCGACATTAAAGCACAACTAGCTGGAATGGAAGACGAAGAGGAAGACGAGTAAAATGAATCGAAACGATTTATATAATTATATGCAAGATCTAGTAGATAATGATGTAGTTATAGGAATGGTTTTATCAATAATTACAAAAGAGAGTCGTGAACTCTTTTTTGTTGGTGAAAGCCAAGAAAATCATTCGACTTCAATAGAAACTATCTATGATTTAGCATCAGTTTCTAAAGATGTAGGAACCACAAGTGCTATCTTAAAGTTACTTGAAGAAGGCCACTTTCAACTAGATACAAAAGTAAAAAAAATCCTCAGTGACTACAAACATGAGTCAACAATTATGGATTTACTAACTCATCAATCAGGATTACCGGCTGATGATAAAGACTATCGTAATGCGACAAGTCGTGACGAGTATATTGCTTTTCTTTACAATCTAGAATTAGTTTATCCAAGCAATAGTCAAGTTCTTTATAGTGACTTTGGCTTTAATCTACTTGGATTAATCATCGAGCACTATAAAGGTTCAATCGAAGATTACTTAAGTGACTTTCTCTTTAAACCATTACGCATGCTCTCAACGACTTACGTCCCAAGTAAATTAAATCAGGAGCTAATTGCTCCAAGTGAAATGCACGCAAGCCGTGGTTTAATTAAAGGGCAAGTAATGGATGGAAAAGCTTACTTACTTGATGGTTTATCAGGCAATGCTGGTCTATTCTCAAATATTAATGATTTAAGTAATTTCGCATTAATGTTATTAAATAATGGTAGTCTCTTTAATCATAGAATATTTAAAGAAGAAACAGTAGAACTTTTAAAATCATCATTCACAAATGGTTTAAATATTCAACGGACACTTGGTTATGGTTTAAAAGATCCAGCCTTTTCACAAGGTAGTCTAACTTCAGATCAAATCATATATCATACGGGATTTTCAGGCCCAATGTTATTAATTGATTTCAAAAAAGAATTAGCGATTATTAATTTATGTAATCGAACTTATCCAAGTCGTGACAATGTGAAAATTTTAAAAGAAAGAAATGTCTTAATCGATAATATTATTAAATATATTGAAGATTAACTCATTTTCATTGAAGAATTTAAGTGATTATTTTAAAATATACATATAGAAAGAAGGAATACAATGATAGTGCAAAGTAAAAGAGTTTGGCTAGGTGGACAGTTTCTAGCTGCTCAAGTTGAAATTTTAGATGACAAAATCGTAAATGTTTATCCTTATGATTCAAAAACAGTAGATAAAGATTATGACAACCAGAGAATTGTCCCAGGCTTTATTGACGTACATGCACATGGAGCATATGGTTTTGATACTAATGATGCTAATGTTGAAGGATTAGAAAGATGGTTAGACCGTCTACCTGAAGAAGGTATTACCGGTATTCTACCAACAACGGTTACTCAGAGTGAAGAAGTTCTTACTAATGCAGTAGCAAACGTTGCTAAAGTTCATAAAACAAATCCTAAGGGAGCAGAAATTCTTGGTATCCACTTTGAAGGACCATACTTAGATATGGAATATAAAGGGGCACAACCTCCACAACACATTGTTCCTCCATCAGTTGAACAATTTAAAAAGTTCCAAAATGCGGCGGAAGGTTTAATTAAAATCATTACGATGGCAACTGAACACGATAAAGATTTTGAATTAACACAATACTTATCACAAAATGGTGTACTAGTATCACAAGGTCATACTGGCGCAACTTATGAAGAAGCTATTATTGGTATTGCTAATGGAGCTAACTCATTTACTCATACATTTAATGGTATGACAGGACTTCACCACCGTGATCCTAATGTTGTTGGAGCAGTTATGCGCTCAGATGTATTTGCAGAAATTATCTCAGATACACGTCACGTCCACCCAGCAGTAGTAAATGCATTATTTAAAACAAATCCAACTGGATTAATGCTAATTACTGACTCACTAACACTTAAAGGAATGCCAAAAGGTGATTATGAGTTAGGTGGAAACCAAATCGTTGTTGATGATTTTGGTACAGCATACCTAAAAGGAACTAATACAATCTCAGGCTCAACATTAAAAGTTAATGAAGGTCTAAGAAAATTAGTTGAAGAAGTTGAAGTACCATTTAGATTAGCACTAGATGCGGCGACAATTAACCCAGCACGAGCAATTAATGTTGATGATCGTAAAGGTAAAATTAAAGTTGGCTATGATGCTGATTTAGTGGTTTTAGCAGATGATTACTCAGTAGTTCAAACTTACGTTCGTGGTAAAGAATACTTATAAGTAAAATAAAGAAAAGGTGCCATAGGCACCTTTTAAATTACTTCAATGTATATTTGTTTTGCTAAATGCTTACTTAAGGTAATTTCTTTTTCCTTAGAAGTTATGCTAATCAAATCATTAACCTTAATAACTTCAATCTGATCTTCAATATTAAGATTCAAATCTTTTAATTCTCTTAAGAAATCACTATTCTCACTCAGTCTTTTTATTTGACCAAGACTTCCAACTGATAAATCACTTAATGGACTTAAGTTATCTGAGTAGTCTAGGGTATTAACATAGATTCTTCCACCGTGGGGACAGTGCGTTGGATAGTTAAGAAACTCATTTAACTTCTCCATTAGAAAGGGACTTGTAGCGTGTTCTAAGAGCTCTGCATCATCATGGACCTCAGCCCAAGAATAGTTAAGATTCTTAAGTAGGAAGGCTTCCCATAGGCGATGCTTGGAAACTAATTGCTTAGCAATAATAATTGCGGCATCTAAAAGTTTAACCTGACCATTTTCATAAGTTACTAAATTTGATTCAACTAACTTAGCAATCATTTGACTAACAGAAGCTGGCGCAATCTCAAGTGTGTCAGCTAATAATTTATTAGATACAGGAATATTCTCTTCTTCAAATTGAAATATTCTTTTAATATAATCTTCACGGTTTTTTGTCATAATTTACCCCTTGCTATCTCATTACAATTTACAGTGAGACATAGCATTTGTCAAATGTTTGACTGATAATAATAGCTTAATTGTTGTATAATTAGATAAGAAAGAAGTGTGAACATATGCGAATTCGCTCAAGTAGAGTATATATAAATGAAGAATTACAAGCAGGCGTTATTGAAATTGAAAATAATAAAATTATTGCAATTGATGATTATGATACAAACTTTGATATTGATTATCAAGATGATATGATCTTACCTGGCTTTATTGAAATACATTCTCATGGCTATGGTGGTCAAAATGCCAGTCGACCAAGTCTTGAAGGTCTACAGATGTGGGCTAACTCACTACCAAGCGAGGGCGTTACGAGTTTTCTCGCAACAACGGGAACTCAGTCCTATGATGCTAATATAAATGCTTTAGAAATTATTTCAAGCTATATGGAAAATAATTATCAATCAGGAGCTAATCTAGTTGGTATTAATGTTGAGGGTAACTTTATTGATCATACTTATCGTGGAGCTCAGGATGAAAATAATATTGTTACTCCTGATCCAAAGATCTTTAATGATTATCTGAAAGCAAGTAAGCATAAGATTAAAACTGTCTTATGTGCGGTTGAGTTAGATAAAGATTATGCCTTTGTTGATAATGCTGTTAAAAAAGGGGTGGCTGTTTCAGTTGGACACTCGGGTGCAACATATGATCAAGTTAAAGGTGCCCTAAAATTTGGACTAAGTGGCGCAACACATACAGGAAATGGTATGCGACCATTTCATCACCGTGAACCAGGTGTCTTTGGAGCAGCAATGAACATGGATCAACTATATGCTGAAGTTATTGTCGATGGTCTCCACTTACACTTTGAAACAGTTAATATTATTGGACGCCTTAAAGGTAAAGATAAATTAGTGTTAGTAACTGATTCATCATCTTATAAGGACTATGATGGTCAAGAAGAAGGTTATGTTAGATACATTGGTGAAGATGGTTCGATTCGAAATGCAGCTGGTAACTTATCTGGATCAAACTTAAGATTTAATGATGGGGTCTATAATGCAATTAACCATGCTCATCTTGATTTTACGACAGTTATTAATGCCGCAACTATTAATCCAGCTAAATATATTAAGATGGATGATACAAAAGGCTTAATTAAAGTTGGCTATGATGCCGACTTAGTTATTGTTGATGATAAGTTTAAAGTAAAAGAAGCAATTATTAATGGAATTAAGCAGTAAGAAAGCAGGTGACTTATGATTGATTTACATATTCAAACTTTACTAGGTGATGGTGATATGAGTATTTTTCGCTTGCTAGAAAGTATTGATGAAAAAGAGTTGGAGTATTTCTCAATTGTTGATGTTAATCACGCTTTAGCATATCGTTTAATTGATTTAGAAGCGTATCCAAATATCATTCCAGCAGCAAGGTTCAATACCTTCTTTAATGGCCGTATGATTGATTTAATTGGTTATGATATTGATGTTGAAGCGATTAATGCTTGGTATGAAGCAAAGTATCCAATTGAGAAGATTGAAGAGATTGAAAAAGAGCGCACTAATTTTTTAAGAAAACAGTTATTTAAACAAGGATATGAAATCTTTGTTGATGATTTTCGTTATGATAAGCTGGGCGTTGGCGCAAGTCAGATTATCGATCAGTTAAATGTTAATTATCCCGATTACAAATATAAGAATGCCCGTGACTTTAAGAATTATGAAACCAATAATCCTAAAAGTGATTTATATTTAGAAGATAAGAATATTTACTTAGAGATTGATCAAGTAATTGAGTTAATTCGTGCGCATGGTGGTAAGGTTTTCTTAGCCCATCCATTTGAATATCGCATGGATGTTACTGAATTACTAGAGATGTTTGTTCAAAAGGATTTTGATGGCTTAGAAGTCTTTCATGCTTCAGCATCGCAAGTTAAATCTATGCGTTTACTTGAACTCTGTAAAATGACTAATAAACTAGCATCACTTGGTAGTGGCTTTGTTGGTAATGATCAACATATTCCACTCGGTGTATATATCGATAATGAATTATTGAAATTAGATTGCTTTAAATGGATTTTTGAAAGGGGAATAGCTAATGACTAAAGTATACTTTGCTAGTCCATTGTTTAATGAAATGGAACTAATGTTTAATCGCTTTGTAGTTGATCAATTACGTAGCGCTAATGCTGACTTAGATATTTATTTACCACAGGAGAATATGGCGATTAATGATAAATCACTCTATGCTGATTCACAAATGATTGCCCAAGGTGATAATGACAAACTATTAGAATCAGATATCCTAATTGCTGTCTTAGATGGTGTTTCAATTGATGTTGGAGTCGCAACCGAAGTTGGAATCGCTTATGCTAAAGGTATGACTATTTATGGCCTCTATACTGATACACGCCAAGGGTCAACCGCAACAATAACTAAGCTTGAAGCTTTAGAAAATGAAATTGGTGAAAATCAATTCCATTACTTAAATCTCTTTACAGTTGGTTGTATTAAACAAAATGGAAAGATTGTCACATCAGTTGATGAACTTATTAAATTAATGAAATAAACCCAGTTAACACTGGGTTTTTACTTTTGCTATGATACAATTTGATTATAAAGGGGTAATACTATTAACAAAAAACTATTTAAGTATGGATTAATTTCATTAACTAGTTTTATTATTTTATCATTTATAATCGTACTAGTTGTTGCTGTTAAAGAACCATATGTTTTCGATACAAAGATTGACTTACAAATTGTTGAGCCAGGAAAAACTGATGATGTACCTATTGTGTACTTTAATTTAAAAGTAATTGATAATACATATTCTACTAGTCATATTAAGCATATTGAATTAATTGATAGCGAAGGCAATAAGTTCTTTGCAGAAAATCAAGAATATATGTTAAAAGAAGATTATTTTGGTTTGTATAAAAATACTACGCATAGTTTTACTCTTAACCTGACTAATCATGATATTGATAAACTAATTATTAATGAAGCAGTTCTCTATTATAATGACTTAAGAGTACAAACAATAGTACCAGAGTCCTTTACATTTTCAGTAGAAAATTTTAGTGATATTTTTAGTGTTAAGACTGCTAAACATGGTAACGATTTAGATTATTCTTTAGTTTATGAGAGTTGGGGAATTAATACTGATCTTAAGTTGATAAGAGTAGATAATTGTGATGATAATAGTAGTTCGACATTTGAAATTAATGGAATGGATTATAAGCAAGCCGTAAATAAATCGTTCGCTAAACCATCTCTTATTAATCTTGAGATTAAAACGCCGATAAAGGATTTTGAAAAGCTTGCTTATAGTAATTTTGATTCTTATGCAACTCTAGTATTTGAGAATAACCAACAATAAGAAGTAAATCTTTATATTAATTTGGATAGATCAATTAATAGTCAAAAAATGACTTTTCAAATTTATTTAAATTAATAAAGTAAGGTGATAAACGATGAAAAAATCTATTAATTTAATAATCTTAGGTATCGTCTTAACTATGCTTGATTTATTTATTGGACCGTTTGATTTATTCCCAAGTGTACTTGCTTATTTCTTTATCTTTCTTGGTGTTTATAAATTAAGGACGATATCATCTGATGATACTTTTGATCGTATTCATGTATATTCGAGAAATATGATGTTATATGGCTTACTCACTGATTTATGGAATATATTTACTGCGGCAAGTCCAAAACAATCGTTACTGTTTATATTTCAATTTTGAGTCTTGTATTGTTTTTTGCCTTTTTCTATCAAGTTATAATGACTGTATATGCATATCTTAATATTAATGTTGATAAGGATAACTCAATTAGAAGTTATATTATTAATGGAGTTATATCTATAATTTTAACCACAGTTTTAATACTGACTGGTTTTGGTAGATCTTTCGTATTAGTATTTATAGTTACTGCTCAGTTGAAACTGCATTTAATATTAATGCTTAATCGCTCTAAAAAGTTAGATTTAATCAAACAAAAAAATGGGAACTAGATGTTCTCATTTTCTTTTTCTAAATTTGAATATTTTTTTAACCACTTAAATGAATCTAAATCAAAGATATTATGATGTAAGTTTACACCTAATGGGTAATGATAACGAGCTTTCCTAAATTCGGATCCAGCACTTGCGTATAAATTATACTTTTCGCAAATATCTAATAGTTTTAAAGATTGACGAACTGCCGCACTCGGGTGGAAGGCTTCAAGCCCATCAAGCCCATAAGGAATTAGTTTATCGATTAGGGTGTCAACATTCACTTCATACTCATAAGGATGCGCTAGAAAGACTAAACCTCCAGCATCTTTAATTAGATTAAAGACCGTATCAATACTTGGGTGCATTTCTCGCTCATCTAAGAAATAATCTGAGAAAGGGTTGGACAAACCATTACGATAAAAGTTATGGTAGTTTAAGAAAGGGAAATTCTCATTATGTTTTTGGGCATTAAAGAAAACTAGTTTCTTTGATATACCCTTTTCAACTAATGATAGTTGTAGATCTTCACTAAGCGTCAAGCCATTATTTTTCATGATATCCTGTAGTGATTGAAATACTTTGTACTCGTTTTTTTCAATTACTTCTTTTGAATTATTTTCATAATAGTAGTTATTTATAATTGTTGGGTTCACTTCATAGCCAATTAGGTTGATTAACATACCATCGATTGAACTTGTAAAGATGACTCCGGTTACTAGTTTTTCATGTTCCAGTAAATTTATATCCTTATAGGCTAAGCAATGCTCACTATCTGTGATTGAGAAGATATCTAAATCTTGTGACTTTTCTAAGATTTCATCAACGCTTAATTCACCATTGGATAATTTACTATGTATATGTAGATCTATCATATTGCCTCCTAACTAGTATCTACAATTATATCATATATGCTTAAGCAAATTGTGTTGATATTTGTGTATTAAAAAAGCTTATTTCTAAGCTTTGATTTTACATGGTTTGTTTATTTCATATCGTGTTAAAATCAGACCAGCAATAATAATTAGAAGTGCGAGAAACTTATATGCTAAACCGGCCATTGGTAAGACCATGACTGAATAAGATATATTGAAGATTGCTAAAAAGGAAATAACACAAGATGTACATCCATAAGTCATAATTGAAAAGATGAGAGAAAAGAAATTTAAATTAGATGATTTAGTTTCAGTATTCTTAATCTTCATGTTAATAATACTCAGTGTTAAAGATAGGGCTGATATAAGTGACATGATGACACTTAGGGTAATATTGATTAAGACTAAACCAATTCCATACTGATCATACATTTGATTAATCGGAAGATTTAGATAATCAATTATAAAGTTTAATAAGAGAAAAGATAGTAAAAAACCAATAAACTGCTTCTTGTAATTTACAAGTTCTTTTAAGGCATATTCGAACATAAGCATCCCCCTTTGACATCTATCATATAACAATCACTTGTATTATTAAAGTAAATAACTTTAAGCGGTTATAGGCAGGTAAATAAAAAGCCCATCTTGGGCTTCTTGATTATTTGATTTTTGGCGCTCCCGGTAGGGATCGAACCTACAACCACTTGGATCGGAACCAAGTACGCTATCCATTGCGCCACGAGAGCATTACGCCCCTAAGGGCAATAATGATTATAATAGTTTAAATCCGAATACGATTAGAATAATAATTCCTAATACAATACGGTAGTAACCAAAGATTGTAAAGTCATGTTTTCTAATATATTTTAATAAGTTTTGAATTACATATAGTGACACTACAAATGAAACGACGGTAGCGACTAGTAAGATAATTACTTCGTTAGCATTGAATGAGAAACCAGTTCTTAGTATGTATTTAAGTAGTTTTAAGCCACTTGCTCCAAGCATTGCTGGAATTGCTAAGAAGAATGAGAACTCAGCTGAGACAGTTCTAGAAAGTCCAAGGATACTAGCACCAATGATTGTTGCACCTGATCTTGAAGTTCCTGGGATTACCGCTAGTAGTTGGAATAAACCAATTAGTAGGGCTGTCTTAATATCAATTGCACCAAGCGATTTAATTTTCGGTTTACGAGTTTTATTATATCTTTCAACATAGATGAAGATAATTCCGTATAAGATTAATGTAAATGCGATTACTAGTGGACTATCTGGAATATAGTCATCGAATATTGCTCCAATTACAAGTGGGATTGATGCGACGATGATCATTAGCCATAATCTAAATGTTGATTCTTTTTCTTTTGCATTTTTTCCTTTAGCATAAGGATTAAGTGTATTAAAGAATAAAATTAATACAGCTAAGATTGAACCTAATTGAATAACTACTTCGAATAAATCCCAGAATGCTGGTTCGACATCTAAAGCGATTATTTTATTTAAAAGTATTAAGTGTGCGGTTGAACTAATTGGTAACCATTCAGTGATTCCTTGAACGATACCAAATATTATTGCTTTTATTATTTCTATCATATGATCTCCTTCATTATTACTAACTAATTATAGCAAATTTAGAATATCTTTGTTTGCGAGTTTAAGGCTTAGTCCTTTAATAGATGATTTCAACATCATCGCCCATTACTTTATCAACGATGTCGATAAAATATTGCTTGGACATATTTTGGCTGGCGGCTAAACCGTGAGTTCTAGCTATTTCATCCGTATAGTCCTTAATTGGATAAATTTTGAATTTTTGGAAAGCAGATGAGTAGTAGTTAATTGTTGGCTCAAAGCTTACTGCTTCTATTTTAGTCGTCTTATCATTTGGATTGAAGACTAAATCCCATGATGCGATACCACCAAGCATACGGTAGTTTTGATCTTGAGCAGATAGGAAATTACCTAAGGAATAGATTACTAAAGTTTCGTTGCCATCTTTACCAGTTACACGTTTGATTGGTTGAATAACATGTGGATGGGTACCGATGATAACATCAACCCCTAGATCAGCTAAAAATTGTGCAATATCAGCTTGCTCTTCACTCTCAGTAAATGAATACTCAATCCCCCAGTGAAGACTAACAGCGATTGAATCAGTTTTACCCTTAAGATTCTCGATATCTTTTTGCATACGCTCTTTATCAATTAAATTAACTAAGTAGTCTTTGCCACTTGGTACTGGAATTCCATTAGTTCCATAAGTATATGCTATTAGTCCAATCCTCACTCCATCCTTATCAATGATTCTGCTAGTATTTGCTTCTTCATTATTACGGGCAATTCCCGTTACTTGGATATTAGCTTTATCATCCCAGTATTCTAAAGTCTTAATCACACCGGTTTCACCAACATCTAGTGTGTGATTGGTTGCATGGTTAACCCAATCAAAGCCGGCATCAATTACAGCATCACCAATCTCTTGGGGCGAGTTAAACATTGGATATGATTCTAAGCCAAGTTCTCGTCCACCAAGCATTGTTTCCTGATTGATATAAGCAATATCAGCCGCTTGAATGCGCCCCTTAACTTCACTATAAATTGGAGTAAAATCATAACCATTAGCAATAAAACTCGGCTCATTATAGATAGCCCCGTGAATTAAGTTATCACCAACCGCTAAAAAGTTAATCCGAATATCTTCCTTAACGGTTGGTTCCGGTTTTTTCTCAATTGCATCTTCTGGTAGATCATTTATTGTACAACCTAATAGGAGTACAGCTAATAAAATTAAACTAAAAATCTTCTTCATAATTACAACCTCACTTTTATAATATTGTAGCATAAACCATACATCTTAAATAGTAAGCCAAGTTATCAATTAGACAGATAAAGTCGCAATCTTAAGACTTTATCAGCTTTTCTCATTGATATCTGATCTTACTTATGATACAATTATCTCATTGGACGATTAGCTCAGGGGGAGAGCACCTGCTTGACGTGCAGGGGGTCAGGGGTTCAAATCCCTTATCGTCCACCATTATATAAAATTTAAAACCATTAAAAGGTTTTTTTTATTTTCAGGATATATTATAATAAAAGAAAGTATTTTACCACAGTAACTTCAGACATAAAAATAGAGAGTTTTAAAAAGTAATACTATTTAAAAGCTGGCTTAATAACTTTAAAATAGATTTTACCTACATCATCAATATTATCAAAAAGAAAAAATCAGATTAGCTGTCTGATTTTTTTGATAATGTTTTGTCTCTATCTCGATTTCATTTATATTTTCTTCTTACTTAGTCTAAATTCTTTTGGAACATTCGCTGTGAATGTTTGGAGTTTATTAGTAATTGGATTCTTAATTTGAAGTTGGTAGGCGTGTAGTCCTAATCTCTTTAAAGGATTAGTTCTAGCTCCATATTTCTTATCTCCAAGAATAGGGTGTCCTAAATCTTTCATATGTACTCGGATCTGATTTTGGATTCCAGTTTCAATGTTGACCTTAAGAATAGAGTTACCTTTGAATGTTTCAATTAACTGATAGTGGGATATTGCTTTTTTACCCTCTTTTGCCGCATATACCATGGCGCTTTTATCAGTGTTTAGATTTGATATTATTGTATCAGCGTCTTTTTCAACTAAACCTTCAACGTAAGCAACATAGACTCTAGCTTTTGCTAATTTATTCCATTGTGTAACATATAGGTTTTTAACTTTATCATTTTTGGCGAACATTAGTACACCTGAAGTTCCTTGATCTAGTCTATGCACAATGTGTACTTTCTCATTGAGATTTCTACGTGCTATATACTCATTTACTAAATGAAAGGCTGTATAACGATCTTCCATATCAAATGGTACTGATAAAATACCACTTGGCTTATTGATCACAATAATTTCTTCGTCTTCATAGACGATTTCAAAGTCAATACCAGCGCGTTTATTAAAGGCTTGAATTTTGATGATGTCGCCTGGTTTAACTGCTTGATTAAATTGCGTTGTGACTTGATCATTAATTGAAAAGCAGTCATTCTTTAAAAGACTCTTTAATTTACTTCGGCTATAGCCAGTTTCACTCTTTAATACATAGTCTAATAGACTACCTTCTTCACTTACTTGAATTCTTATACTCATTTCAACACTTCCTTAATTTTTATATTTTAATCTTTATTTAATACAACTTATCTAATCAAACAAAAAACAAAAGTATCAGTCTTTTGTTTTTAGAATATTATATTCAATAGTCCGTATGTTAAGAAACTTACAATTGTAGCGGAAATACAAACACCAATTGTTATAGCAATCATTGCTTTTTTAAACTTAATATTTAATAGCGATGCGATTAGGGCACCAGTCCATGCACCAGTTCCTGGTAATGGAATGGCAACAAATAGCATTAGTCCCCAGAATTCCATCACTTCAACATTTTCAGAACGACTCATTGCTCGATCAGTAACCTTATCAATAAGCTTTGTTAAAATTCCATGATCACGTAAGAACTTGAAGATATGTTTAATAAATAAAAGTATAAATGGTACTGGTAATAGATTACCAATGATTGCGATTGGTAAAGTTTCAAATAAAGGTAGGCCCATAGCGTAAGCAGCGGGAATTCCACCCCTAAGTTCAATAATAGGAGTCATTGATAAAATGAAGACAATTAACTCTTTTGGTAAATTGCCTAATAATAAAATTAGTTGATCGATCATAGGTCCTCCTAATATACAGTAGGATTATTATAACACATTTGTTAAGTCAAGAATTGATTTTATTATCTGATTAGATACTATTAATCTTAATTGTGGTAAAATATAGATGGTGATATATATGGATTATTTTGTATTTAGATTAGAGCGTGGCAGTGATCTTAAAGATTCAATTATGGCTTTTGCTCAAGATAATAGTATTAGCTCAGGTGCAATCGTTAGTGCAGTCGGTTGTGTTTCTGAAGTTAGAATTAGAAAAGCAGATGGAGTTAATGAATATTTTGAAATAAAAGACTATGAAGTTGTATCGCTCTCGGGTACCATTTCTGAAGATGGACCACATATTCATATCGCTTTATCAGATGTAAATTTAAGGACAATTGGTGGTCACTTACTAAGTGGAACAATTGTTAATACAACAATGGAAATAGTAATAATGAAATTCAACAAATATAAATTAACAAGAAGCTTTGATGAAAAGACCGGGTATAAAGAACTAGAGGTAAATATCAATGAGTAAGAAAGTAAGCAAGAAAAAAACTATTAGAAAAGGTAGTCGAAAACTCCGTAATCAAAAAAGAATTATGGGAGTTCTTTTAGTTTTTACAATTGTAGTGGGACTAGTACAAGTTCAAGCTTTAGTTAATGATTCTAATAAAATCGATTCAGCAACTTATTCGCCACTTGTCTTCTCTGAACCATTAAAACAAACACTTTCAGTTTTACAAATCGCTAAAAAAGATGGTGACTCATTATTCAACAATAAAAATAAGTTAATTGAATTCTCGGATATTAAAAATTATGATGAGGATAACCTTGATCGCTATTTAGCATATTCAGAAGCCTTCCCAGAACTATTGACGGCAGAAGTTGTCTGGCGCGTAAATATCAATTTGGATGTTGATGATTATACTAGTGTAATAACAATCGATAATCCAGAAGATAATTTAGCAATCATTAATAAAAACCGTGCGGTTGCATCAGGTTATGTACCAAGTGACTTAACTGATTTAGAAGATGGAACCTTCCAATTGAGTAAAGCAGCAGCAAAAGCCTACAAGCTTTTATTAGCAGATATTAAGAAAGCTGAACTTGATTTAAAAGTCCTTAATGCTTATATGAGTGAGCAAGAAGTTAAGTTAGAACATGATGAATATATTCTTGATAAAGAATTAAGCACAAATGATTATGGTTTAGTAAAACCAGGTCACTCAGAACATCAATTAGGTTTAGCGGTTGATGTTGAAAATACCGATGAGGCTAACTTTAGTGAATCAGAAGTTTATTTCTGGTTGAAAAATAATGCCCACCGCTTTGGCTTTATCTTTAGATATGAAGTCGCATCAGAAATTAGTCACTACAACAATGAATCAAATCACCTCCGTTATGTTGGCGAAGATGTTGCGGTAGATATGTATGAAAAAAATATAAAACACTTAGAAGAGTACTTAGATAAATATGAAAATAGATAATATAATTAATGAAATTTTTGAAGAAGAAATTGTTTCGCTAACTTTCTCAAACCCATTTAAAAAGAGTGAGAAGTTTAAGAAGATTACGATCGACAATATTGATAATATGTATACCATTAGTGAGTATAGTGAAACTCAAGTATTCCATAAACATCTTTCTGGTTTTGAAACGAAAAGACTTATGCATGAACTATTTGAAACCTATAAGCAATTAGATGGAAAAGTTGTGACAGGTAACTACAATATTCGTGTCAATAAGAAGGGGAATGTCTTACGTCGCTTTAGCGCTCAAACTAATCAAGTAATTGAGAGCCATAATCGCAGTAAAAACTACATTCTTTCAAACTACAAAGAAATGGAAATACTTAAAGACTTAAAGATAGTTAGTCATGATAATGAAATTATTTCAACAATGTTTGATAAGTTTAAACAAATCAATAAGTATGTTGAACTGGTTGATGATTTAATTAAAAATGATGATTTAGAAAAACTTAAAATTGTAGACTTTGGATCAGGTAAATCATACTTAACTTTTGCGCTTTATGAATACTTAGTCAATGTGAAGCAAATTGAAGTTGAAGTATACGGAATTGATTTGAAAGAGTCAGTTATTAAAGATAACCAAGCACTTACTGAAAAGTATGGTTATAAAAACTTAAACTTTATTCATGGAGATATCAATGATATCGAAATTGATAATGTTGATATGATGATTTCATTACACGCTTGTGATATAGCAACTGACTTAGCTTTAAACAAAGCCTTAGCTTGGAAAGTTAAATACATTGTTGCGGTACCTTGTTGTCAAAATGAATTATATAAACAATTAAAGTCAGATCAATTTGAAAAAATGTTAGACTTCAATATTATAAAAGAGCGTATGAGTGCTTTAATTACTGATACAGTTCGATCAAATGTTCTGCAGTATAAGGGTTATAATACGCAAGTCATTGAATATATTGATTCAAGTCACTCATTAAAAAATCTAATGATCAGAGCGCGCTTTACTAACCACACTGACCATAAGGCTTTAGATAATATTATTGAACTTCAAAATACATATAACTTTAATCAAAAATTATTAGAACTACAAAATATTGGACTAAAAAAGTAAGCGTAAGCTTACTTTTTATCTGCTGGATAGACAACATTTGTTTGTCTACGTGCTTCAGTTAATACTTCATGAATATCTAAACTTAATTGATGCGCTCCTGGGAATGCTTCAATATTTTTTGCTTTTAAAGCTTTTGCTAAAGCTTTAAATTCAAAGTACATACTTGGTGTTTCAAAGTCAGAGTATAGAACTTCTTTTTCGGCTTTGTTCTTAGTAATACTTACTTCGTTTAATAAACTAACATGGCTCATTTGAATTACACCGTCTTCACCCTGAATCTCAGGAATTAATACTTGGTTAGATATTTTTGAGTGTGTAACGATAATATCTTTATCGCAATAATGTAAGACAATTGTTCCTTTACCATCTACTTTCGATGATAAGAGGAAAGCACTAGCTGAGATTGACTCCGGTTTACCAAATAGGGCAATTGATACTGATAGTGGATAGAGTCCAATATCCATTGTTGAACCATTTGATAATTCTGGTTTAAAGGCATTTAAGACTTGGCCTTCACGGTAAGCGTCATAGCGTGATGAATATTGATTCATTGCCATAATTGCACTTCTTACTTGACCGATCTCACTTAGATTATCTTTAATTACTTGGATTGCATCTGTATAAATTGGCACAATTCCTTCCATTAATAGAGTATTGTTTTGCACTGATGCATCAATCATTTCTTTAACTTCATCATAGTTACTTGCCATTGGCTTTTCACAGAATACCGGAATCTTATTGTTTAAGAAATAGATTGTTAAATCTTTGTGTAAAACATTTGGTACGGCTATATAAACAGCATCTAAATCATAATCAAGGAAATCTTCATGATTATCTGTGTAGTTTGCAATATTATGTTTTTCTGCAAATGCTTTTGCATTATCAATATTACGACTACAAACAACTGTAAGTTCAAATTCATTTACTAGAAGACTTGCTTCTACCATTGCATCACTAACAAAGTTAGTTCCAATTATCCCAATTTTCATAGTATACCTCTTTTCTAGTTAATTATACTCTATTTTAAGCAGTGCTTGTAGCCTATGTGCAACTATTAGCTAGCAAACATCTCATATTAGCGTAAAAATTTGGTATAATAAGGAAAGAAAAGAGGTAGAAAATGTTAAAAAGAATATTTAAGTTCTTATCGAGCAGATTGGTTCTAGTTGTTCTACTTCTCGTATTACAATTGTATATTGTTATTGAATTATTTGGGGGACTTCCACCAATCGTTGATATCATTTTAACAGTCATTGGTTTATTTATCGTAATTGAATTAGTTAACTCTAGTAAAAACCAGTCAATATCGGTTGCTTGGATTGTAATTATCTTACTAATTCCAGGTTTTGGAGCACTAATTTATTTAATGTTTGCTAATAAGCAAATACCAAAGGGACTCCGTCGTTTAAAAGAACAAAAGAATTTAGATCCAGCCTTAGTTTTACCACAAGATACAAGGTTACTTGAAGAGATTAAATTGAAGTCGAAATCAATGGAAAAACAGTTTGAGTATATCTTACGAGCTGGCTCATTTCCAGTTTATGAGAATACTGATGTTGACTATTATCCAGTTGGTGAAGATAAACTAGCTTCGATGCTAATTGAACTTGAAAAAGCCGAAAAATATATCTTCTTAGAATATTTCATTATTCGTGAAGGAATTATGTGGAACTCAATGTTAGATATCTTAATTAAAAAAGTTAGACAAGGTGTCGATGTTAGAGTTATGTATGATGATGCGGGAACAATTACGAATCTTCCGGATAATTATCAAGAAACCTTAGAGAGTTATGGAATTAAGGTGCATGTCTTTAATAAACTGCGTCCAGTCATGTTAGTTCAAATGAATAATCGTGACCACAGAAAAATCTTATCTATCGATGGTAAGGTTGGCTACTTAGGTGGTATAAATCTTGGTGATGAATATGTTAATAGATTAGAACGTTTTGGTCACTGGAAAGATTCAGCAATTAAACTAGAAGGGGCAGCAGTCTGGTCCTTAACCGTTATGTTCCTGCAATTTTGGAATGTCTTAAATAATATTGAAGAAGACATAGAAGTCTATAATCCTAATTATGAATTTACGGGTCAAGGTTATGTTCAACCTTACTCAGATAGTCCAACCGATGGTGAAGCTCTTGGTGAGAATATCCATTTAAACTTTATTATTAACTCAAAAAAATACTTATATATTATGACACCATACTTAATCCCATCTAATGAGATGAAGCGTATGCTAATTCTAACGAGTAAATCAGGGGTTGATGTTAGAATTATTGTTCCGCATAAGCCAGATAAATGGTATGTCCATGCGGTGACACAGTCAAACTATGCTGACTTCATTGCTAATGGTGTGCGTATTTATGAATATAAGCCTGGCTTTATTCATTCAAAAAACTTATTATCTGATGATACTACTGGTATTGTTGGATCTGCCAACTTAGATTTTAGATCTTACTATCTAAACTTCGAGAGTGGTGCAATCATGTATAAAACAAAAGCAATTGATGGCTTAATTAAAGACTTTGAAGAAACAATTGCCGCAAGTATTGAAATTACTGAAGCCGATGTCTTAAATACATCAAGAATTAAGCGAGCTATAAGACAGGTTATTGGTGTCTTTAGTCCATTACTATAAAGGAGATATTATGAAAACAGGTTTAGTATTAGAAGGTGGCGGATTACGTGGAGCCTATACAGCCGGTGCCTTATCTTGGTTCAAAGATGAAGGAATCGAATTTGATTATAGTGCCGGAATTTCATCTGGTGCCCACCATTTAGCAAACTCAATCGCAGGTGACTCTGCTTACTTAGAAAAGGTCGCAGTTGATTTAGCTTCAAACCATTTAAGAACAGGTTTTAAAACATTCTTAAAGGAAGGACAAATTGTTGGTTATAAACACTTAGTTGATTATGCCCTTAAACAATTAGCGCCTTTAAACTTTGAAAAATTAAGAGCATATCCAAAATCTGCTGAAATAGGAGTATACGATTTAGAAGCCGGGAGAACAGTTTGGATTCCTGTTCAAGAATTAGATGAAGACTATAAATACTTATTAGCAGCATCATTAATTCCGATTGCTGGAAAAAAGGTTGAAATTGATGGAAGATTATATGCTGATGCTGGTGCTGAACATATGATCCCAATTAAACGATCACTGGAAATGGGTGTTGATAAACATTTAGTTATTACCACAAAGCCACAAGATTACGTTCGACCGGAAACTGGTTGGCCAACTAACTTCTTATTAGCAATCTTTTATCGTACCTATAAAACATTTAGAAACTTAGTTAAGAATAGAAAAAGTATTTACTATGAACAAAAAACATTAATAAATGAATTAGTTAAAAACAAACAAGCGCTAGAGCTATATCCATCAAAAACATTTGATATTGGAAGATTTGGTGGTGACCACACTCAATTGAAAGATCTCTTTGATACTGGATATATGGACTGTGAAAATCGTCGTGCTGAAATATATGCGTTTTTAGAAATTGAAAAGGTGAGTAAGTGATTATTGAAGTAAAAAAAATAAATGATAAAGTCTTTAAGGAATATGTCGAAGCTTCTTCACAATTCTCTTTTTGGCAAACCAAAGCTATGGGTGAGCGAAGAAGATTAGATAGTTGGGACTATGAACTACTTGGCTTCTTTCAAGCAAGTGATTTAGTTGGAGCGGGCCTCTTTTATAAGCGTAAGGTACTAAATCGTTATAATTATGAATGTATGGGTGGACCAATTATTGATTATAGTAATCCTAAACCATATTTTCTCGCTTTAAGAAAGTACTTAGAAGCTAATGCTTGTCATTCATGTTTAATTAATCCAAACCTAACTGCATATACTCATAATATTGAAGCAAAAACTAGTGAAGAGCAAAATGATTTTCTAAGAGTTAAAAGTGAGTTAAATGAAACTGGCTTTAATTACTTAGCAAATACTGATGCCAACGACACAATGTTTAATTGGTTCTACAAGAAAGATATTTCAAACTTCACTAGTGAAGATGAACTACTAGATTCCTTTGAAAGAGAAACTAAGCGTTTAATTAATAACTCCATGAAGATGCATTTAGTTTATGAGGAATTAGAAGTTGGACAATTTAATCGCTTAAAGAACTTAGTTGATAAAACAGCTGATAATAAAGACTTCTCATCTAGAGCGGTTAGTTACTATGAATCACTCTTTAATGAATTTAATCGTGACTATATTGTTAAAATGCCGATTGTAAAACTAGATGTTTTAGCATATCGAAAAGATTTAGAAAATGAAAAAGCAATCCTAATCGATAAGATTGCTAATGATCAAGCTAAGAATACGAAGAAATCACTTAACCGTATGGTTCAAAGTCAAGATGTATTAAGAGCTGTTGAGAATAAACTGGCTTTAATTGCTGGTGTATCAGGTGATTATATTGATCTTTGTACGGGTGTCTTCTTATGTCTTCCAGATACCATTACTTATTTGATTGGTGGATCTGATAATAAATACTTCTCATTTAATGGACCACAATTTATGCAATGGCACATGTTGAAATATGCCTTAGCAAACAATGTTTCAACATATGATTTTTATGCAACGCGTGGATCATATATTAATCGTCCTGATGAAGATGGTGTTTATTACTTTAAAAAAGGATTCTCCGGCCAACTATATGAAAACTTTGGCTTCTATGAATACCAAGCTAATAGCTTAGTTGATAAGTTTATTCGTTTTGTTAGAAAAATAAGATAAAAAAAGGCAGATCATTGGATCTGCCTTTAAAATTCTCGCCACAAGCCATGTCTTGGCATTGGTGCTTGAAAGGTCATTTCTTCTTTTAAAGTTGGATGAATTAGTGTCAACTCATAAGCAAATAATTTAATTTGCGTATTTCTAACAACTTGTTTATTATAACGGTGATCGCCAAAGAGGGGCATGCCAGCATTGGCAAACTGTACTCTAATTTGGTGGGAACGACCGGTAATTAAATCTACATTTATTAAAGCATGATTTTTATGTGTATTTAATAATTTATACTTTAATAATGATTTCTTCGCTTCTTTATTTTGTGAAGATACAACATATGAGGTATTACTTTTACGATCCTTATATAAGTAGTCAACTAATTTTTGCTCTTTTATATGTGGGACATTATCAGTAATTACGAAATATGTTTTTTTCCATTCTTGGAGTCTAATTTGATTAGACAATCTTGATGCGGCCTTTGACGTTTTCGCAAAGACACAAACCCCGCCTGTAACTCGATCTAATCGATGGACAAGTCCCAAGTAGGCTTCGTTAGGTTTATTGTAGGTTACTTTTATATAGTTCTTCATTATTGAAAGTAAATCATTATCGCCAGTAGCGTCGCCTTGCATTAACATGTTTACAGGTTTATTAACTACTAGTAAATGATTGTCTTCATAGAGGATTTGAATATCTTTAAAAATCGATAACACCACCTGTTCCACAGTATAGTGTTTTTTTAGTGCTTGATTCTAAAAACATATTATATGTATCAACTGATCCCGCAGGGAAGAATTTTTCAAGTCTTGATTTTAATTTTTGCTTATTATAACCATTTGTATAAGTTGAGATTACCACCGCGAGTGGATTTTCTAAGACTTGGCTACAAAGATTTAATAGCTCATCAATATTGTCTTCGAACTTCCAGATTTGCTTATTAGGTCCGCGGCCAAAGCTTGGGGGATCCATAATAATAACTTGGTATTTATTACCTCTTTTAATTTCACGTTTTAAGAAAGTTAGAACATCATCTTGCATATAGCGAATATTTTTATCACTTGTATTTGATAACTCTGAGTTTTCTTTTGCCCATGTGTTTAATTGCTTTAAGGCTTCCACATGAACTACTTCGCTAGCTCCAGCTTGTGCGGCATTGATACTTGCAGCCCCTGTGTATGCGAATAAGTTCAATACTTTAATATCACGATCAGCATGTTTAATCTTATCTGTAACATAATCCCAGTGTAATTCTTGTTCTGGGAAGACACCAATGTGTTTATATGAAGTAAGTTTAACTTTTAAGTTTAAATCTAAATGATTCATAATCCAATCATCATCGATTTCACCGTTAACGATAAACTCACCTTTGCCAGGTTCACCAACATATTCAGCGTAAAGATCATCATTAAGATTCTTCTTTGTAATTACACCTTTAGCGTTAGCATCTGGCCTTTTTATTACTTTATTACCTATCTGCTCAAACTTATAACCATCTTCAAGATCGATTAGTTGATAATTTGAATTTCTATTTTTTATAATTTTCATAATTGCTCCTTTTTAACATTATAACACTAAAGGGTAATAATTATTGGTTGATGGACACAAAAATAACACATATTTTGTGATATAATATTTTAAGTAAGGATGTGATTTTTTGGTTAATTTAGTAAATATTTCAAAAAGGTATCCTAATGGGGTTCATGCTTTAAATGAGATTAATATAAAAATACAAAAAGGTGAATTTGTCTACGTGATCGGAACAACCGGATCAGGTAAGTCAACACTAATTAAAATTATAAACTCTGAGATAATTCCAAGCGCTGGCGAGGCCTTTATCTCTGATATCAATGTTGGAAAGTTAAGTCACCGGGCGGTACCAAAATACCGTCAGAAGATTGGCGTTGTTTTCCAAGACTTTAGATTAATAAAAACTAAGACAATTTTCGAAAATGTCTTTTTTGCTCTAGAAGTAATCGGAATGGATAGTAAGAAGGCACGGGTTCGTGTTCGTGAAGTCCTCCAATTAACTGGAATTGCTGATAAGGCAAACTCTTTTCCTGATGAATTATCCGGAGGACAACAACAAAGGGCGGCGATTGCCCGTGCCATTGCCAACAACCCAAGATTGTTAATTGCCGATGAGCCAACCGGAAACTTAGATCCACTCATGTCACGCGAAATTATTGCCCTACTTGAGAAAATCAATAAAGAAGAAAAAACAACAATTATTATGGTTACCCATGATGATTCAATTGTTAACGAATTTAAGAAACGTACCATTATTTTAGATAGCGGCTATGTAGCATCTGACTCAGAATCAGGCGGCTACTTAAATGAAAGGCAAGGTCTAGCAGATGATTAATAGATTTTTTAGACATATAAAAGAAGGATTTATTAATATCTTTAGAAACCTAGCTATGTCGATATCCAGTATTTCAGCCGTAACAATTACCCTAATCTTAGTTGGGGTATTTATTGTTATATCAACCAATATTACATCAATATCAGATTCAATTAAATCATCACTAAATATCGTCGTGAAAATTGATCTAGATATTACCGATGATGATATTGCCATACTACAAGAGAAAGTTTCAACAATTAAAAATGTTTCGGATGTTGAATTCTCAAGTAAGCATGATGAGTTAGAGAAACAGATAAATCTATATCCACAACAAGCTGAGTACTACCGCCGTCACCAAGGGAAAAACAACCCACTTCACAATATCTTTATTGTAGAGGTTACCGATGCAAGTCACTTATCAGCAATCAATGAACAGATATCATCATTAAATGGTGTCCACACAGCTGAGCAGGGTGGTGATGGCGTTGAAACTTTAGTTAATGCCTTAAACTCAATGCAAAAGACCGGCTGGATTATTGTTGTAATCCTAACCCTTTTAGCAATGTACTTAATATCAAACACAATTAAATCATCAATCTACTCACAAAGAGAAGAGATTGGAATTATGCGTAATGTTGGAGCATCAAACCGCTTTATCCGTGCGCCATATTTAGTTGGTGGTATTATTATTGGAATCCTTGGATCAATTATCCCAATCACACTAGCTTATTTCGGTTACTCATACTTATATAAAGCAACCGGTGGAATGCTACTATCAAAAATGTTCGTAATTCAACCAATCTTCCCATTTGTAATCTACCTATCGGCAATCCTACTTGCGATTGGAGTTGGGGTTGGTCTTGTTGGATCATTTATATCAGTAACTAGATTCTTAAGGTGGAAACGTTAATGAAAAAAAATAATAAAATAATTATATCGCTACTATCATTATTCCTACTATTTAACTTCACAACTATTCAAGCTAATGATTTTAAGGCGAATGAGGATTACTACAAACAACTTTGTTCAAATCCAGAAACTGCACAAAAGAACAATTCAACCTGTTTAAGTTTTAATGCTTATCTAAATGAAAAAATTGAATCAGCTAATGCTCAAATCAACCAGTATAAAGGTGAAATGAACAAGCATAAAGATGATATCAATAAGCAAATGGCACTAGCTGAAGAGTTCCAAGCTAAAATTGATGGCTTTGCATCAGAGATCTCGGCGCTTCAAGGCGAGATTGCGACACTTGAAGCCTCAATTAAAAAGATTGAAGCCGAAATCAAAGCACGTGAAGAAGAAATAAAGAAAAAAGATGAGATAATAATTGAAAGAATGCGCAAGACGCAATCAGATATGCGCTTCGGTTATGAAATAGATTTCTTATTTAAATCAATCGACTTTGCAACTTTAATATCATCAATGACAATTGTCTCCGATATTATGAATTTCGAAGCAATTCAAATTCAAGAAATTAATGCATTAATCGAAGAACAGAAATCATCACAACAGACGCTCGAATCAAATAAAACCACAATCGCAAATAATATTAAAACGATTGAAATTAATAAACAGTCGACTGAAGTCTTAAAGGCTGAAGTTGATATCGTTATAGCGAACTACCAAAAAATGATGGCTGATCTGGCGGCTTTACAATCCCAAGCTTTTGCCGATGCAGCTTCGGTCAGAAGACAAGTCGCAGCTAATAAGAAAGCTTTAGAAGCATTACCACCATCAAATGGCTTTACAAGACCATTAGCTGGTGGATACCTTTCTGCGGGAGTTTGGGCATATCCCCCTAATAAATTAGGGTTAGCTGCCATTCATCTAGGCCATGACTATGCGGCTCCTATGGGAACATCAATTCGAGCAGCGGCTAACGGAATCATTATCGCATCTTCTGATAACTGCGGATCAACTGGAGCACTAGGAAACTGGTGTGGATCTAGTGGTGGACTTGCCGGCGGTGGGAATCAAGTACATATGATTACTAGTGTAAATGGGAAACTATATGGAATCATGTACCTACATATGCAATCAGGATCGCCAATTGCCAAAGGCTCAGTAGTTACTGCTGGTCAAACAATTGGTAGAGTTGGATCTTCAGGAAACTCAACAGGACCACACGTGCATGTTGAGGTATTTTATTTAGGGACACAAAGTATTAGTGATTATGTCGCTTCATGGAATGGTAGTCTCCATCATAATGTTGGAATGTCATTATCAAGACGTTGTCAAGATAATGGGAATACTGCCCCATGTCGTTTAAATCCGGGAGTTGTATTTTAGAAGTAATTAAGATAAAAGTATTTGGAGGTAAATATGGAAGAGAATAAAAATAATATCGATGCTGAAGAAATTAAAGTTGAGCGTCATGAGTGGCCTGATGAAATAATTGAAAAGAAAAAGAAACGTCGCGGTATTTTTGTTACGATTCTTGTTTTAATTGTCGCTTTCTTTATTTTAGGTTTTACGAGTGCACAAGTAATTTCTCCACTTCGTCTAACTGGCGATGATAGTAAGTTTAATGAGATTGAAAATATACTAACTAAGTATTGGTATTTTGGTAAGGATGTTGAAAATTTAGAAACTTTAATTCCTGACAATGGTTTTTATGGAATGTCAGACGTTTCTTTCATCGATCCACATACGACATATTTATCGGCTGAAGAAATTCAAAAGTATACTGAGAATCTATCAGGAACTTATGTTGGAATTGGTGTTCAATATTATGAATCAGAAGATGGAGTATTATTAATTGATCGTGTCTTTAATGACTCACCAGCAGAGCTTGGTGGCATTAAGGCTGGTGACATTATGTACTCGGTTGATGGTGTTTTAGTTGAAGGTTTAACGACAGATGAAGTTTCATCAATGGTTCGTGGTAAATCTGATACTGAAGTTAAGATGGTTGTCTTACGTGATAACAAGCAAGTTGAAATCATTATGATTCGAAAAGAAGTTATTCATTCTTCTTTTGGTGAACAACTAAATGCTGAAACAGCTTATATTGAACTAGAACAATTTGGTGAAACAACTGCAAAAGAAGTTGCTAACTACTTAGCTAAGTTTAAAGATTCAAAACAATTAATTATAGACTTGAGAAATAATGGCGGTGGCTACTTAAAGAGTGTTATTGATATTGCCAGTTTATTCTTAGATAAAGATGAAGTTGTTTTAATTACAGAAGATAAGGCTGGTAATAAGTCTTATGAGAAAACAATTGCAACTGACACTTACACTTTTGATGACATCGTCATACTTGTTAATGGTGGAACAGCATCAGCATCAGAAGTTTTAACGGCAGCACTTAAGAGTCATTTAGATAATATTACTGTCGTTGGGGTTAATACTTATGGTAAGGGAACTGTCCAACAGACACAAATGCTATCAGATAATTCAGCAATTAAATTTACGACAGCTGAATGGTTTGCTCCTGATGGTGGTAAGATTCATGATGTTGGGATTAAACCCGATCATGTAGTGGAACTACATAAGATAATTGCTTATGGTTTTGCACCATACGCTGAAGGCCAAACTTATAAACTTGATGAAATTGGCCAAGCAGTTGAAACAGTTCAAAATGCTTTAGATTTCTTAGGCTATAAGGTTGATCGTCGTGATGGTTATTTCGATCAGTCGACTGATACTGCACTTCGTGTTTACCAAGCTGATTTAAACTTAGAGGTTAATGGAATTATTGACGGTGATCTCTATTCCGCAATTACTAGCCGTACAATTAGACAATATAATGAAAATAAAGATAAATATGATTTACAAAAGAACTTTGTATTAGAGAAACTTGGTGTTAAATAATGACTAATAAATTTGAACTAGTTTCCGACTTTACACCAATGGGTGATCAACCACAAGCAATTGAAAAGCTGGTTAATAATATTAAAGCTGGAGTCCATGATCAAATTCTACTCGGTGCAACTGGGACTGGTAAGACCTTTACCATTGCTAACGTGATTAAAGAAATAAATAAACCAACTTTAGTCTTCGTTCATAATAAGACTTTGGCAGGACAGTTATACTCTGAATTTAAAGAGTTATTTCCAAATAATAATGTCGAGTACTTTGTTTCAAACTTCGACTTTTACCAACCAGAAGCTTATATGCCGCGGTCAGATACTTATATTGAAAAGACCGCAATGATTAATGATGAGTTAGATATGCTTCGTTTAGCCGCAGTAAATGCGGTTTTAACGCATCCAGATACAATCATTGTTGCCTCAGTCGCATCTATTTATGGATCATCTGATCCGGAAGTCTACCGAGACATGTTCTTTACAATTAAAGTTGGTGAAATTATTGAGCGTGATGATTTACTAAGGAAATTAGTTGAGCGTCAATATACCCGTAATGATATTGAACAAAAACGTGGAACCTTTAGAGTTCGTGGTGACTCAATTGAAGTTGCCCTCGGTCATAAGGATGATTTCCTCTTAAGAATTGAAATGTTCGATAATGAAATAGAAAGAATTACCGAAGTTAACTCAGTAACTGGCGAAGTACTTGAAGGTTATTCTGTTTATAATGTTTTCCCAGCTAACGAGTATGCGCGTGATCGTAAGAAAGTTTTAATTGCGGCCGATAAGATTGAAGCAGAACTTGAAGAACGCTTAAATTATTTTAAAGCCGAAGGAAAACTCTTAGAGTATCAAAGACTTGAGAATAAAACTAAGTATGACCTTGAAGCACTGCGCGAGTTTGGCGTTGTTTCAGGTATTGAAAACTACTCACGCCATATGGATGGTCGTGAAGAGGGCGAACGTCCCTTTAACTTATACGATTATTTCCCAGATGATTTCTTACTAGTTATCGATGAGTCACATGTATCAGTTCCACAAATTCGTGGAATGTACAATGGAGATCGTGCCCGTAAAACAACTCTAGTTGAATACGGCTTCCGCTTACCATCAGCGCTTGATAACCGCCCAATGAAGTTTGAAGAATGGGAAGAAATTAAGAAGGATGTAATTTATGTTTCAGCAACACCAGGTAAATATGAGTTAGAGAAATTCCCTGATCATATTATTGAGCAAATTATTCGTCCAACCGGATTAATCGATCCGAAGATTACCATTGTTCCATCACGTGGTCAAATTGATGATTTAGTTATGCGGATTAATCAACGTTTAGAAGTTGGTGAGCGTGCCCTAATCACAACCTTAACGGTTAAGATGGCCGAAGAATTATCCAACTATCTAAAACAAATGGATTATAAAGTTAAGTATCTTCATCATGAGGTTAAAACCTTGGAGCGTATCGAGATTATTCAAGACTTTAGAAAAGGTAAATACGACATTCTTGTTGGGATTAACCTTTTAAGAGAAGGTTTAGACTTACCAGAAGTTTCTTTAGTCGCAATTTTAGATGCTGATAAAGAAGGGTTCTTAAGATCTGAGCGTTCCTTAATTCAAACAATTGGACGTGCGGCGCGTAACGTTAATGGTGAAGCAATCCTATATGCTGATAAGATTACTGATTCAATGCGTAAAGCAATTGATGAAACTGATCGTCGTCGTGCTATTCAAACTGCATATAATGAAGAACATGGTATTACCCCACAAACAATCAAAAAAGATATTCGTGATACGATTCGTGGAAAAGAAACCAATGAAATGGCAACTAATTATCTTAAGAAATCAGTTAAACATAATAGAGAGGATAAAACTAAGCTGGTCGAAAACTTACGTACTGAGATGAATCAAGCGGCAAAAGACCTTGATTTTGAACGTGCTGCCCAACTTAGAGATATGATGTTAGAGATTCAATCAGATTAGATGGCCTTAATTTTAAGTTAAGGCTTTTTATTGTATAATATTAAGAATGAGGTGGAGTATGGAATTAGATAAAATTGTAATAAAAGGTGCAAGAGAAAATAACCTTAAGGATATTGATATTGAAATACCAAGAAATAAACTGGTAATAATGACCGGAGTCTCAGGCTCAGGAAAAACTTCTTTAGCATTTGATACGATTTATGCTGAAGGACAAAGACGTTATGTTGAATCATTATCAGCATATGCACGTCAGTTTTTAGGTGGCGTTGAAAAACCAGATGTTGATTCAATTGAAGGATTATCACCATCAATTTCAATCGATCAAAAAACAACAAGTAATAACCCAAGATCAACGGTCGGAACAGCGACAGAAATATATGACTATTTACGTCTAATGTATGCCCGCGTAGGTACACCATACTGTCCAATCCATAATACAAAGATTGAAGCACAATCAGTTAAGCAAATGGTTGATCAAATTAAAAACTTTGAAGAAGGTAGTCGTTTAATGATAATGGCACCAATTGTTAAAAGAAGAAAAGGTAGCCACACTGAATTAATCGCAGAACTTAAAAAAGAAGGTTACGTAAGAGCAATTATTGATGGAAAGCAAGTATTATTTGAAGATGAGATAGACTTAGATAAGGCTAAGCCACATGATATTTCTGTGGTAGTCGATCGAATTATCTTACGTGAAGATAATTTACTTCGTTTAAATGATTCAATTAATGCGGCATTAGAGTTAACAGAAGGTACAGTTGAAATTGGCTTAAATGATGAAGTGCATTTATTCTCATCAAACTACGCTTGTGATATTTGTGGATTCTCAATCCCAGCTTTAGAGCCAAGACTATTCTCATTTAACTCACCACTTGGTGCTTGTGGATCATGTAATGGAATTGGCTTCTCACAAACATTAGATATGGAACTGTTAATTCCCGAAATGGAAAAATCAATCAATGAAGGTGGAATTATCTACTATAAGAATATGGTCGGATCTGATAATATTGAATGGAAAACATTTGAAACATTATGTGAATACTATAAAATTGATCTAGATAAACCTCTAGGTAAAATGACTAAGAAAGAAATGGACATCATTCTTCATGGGTCAAAAGTCAGAATTCAAAGAGAGTTAATTTCGCGCTCAGGCAACATTCGAATTATGAATGACTATATCGAGGGAGTTAAAGATTTAATTGAACGTCGCTTTATGGAAACTTCAAGTGAGTCTAGTCGTCGTTGGTATCAAACATTCTTATCAGAACAAGAATGTGCGGTCTGTTCGGGACGTCGTTTAAACGAAATGGCTTTATCAGTTAAAGTAAATAATAAAAATATCTTTGAATGGACAGCTATGTCAGTTGAAGATGCAATCGAATTTATGAAAGATCTTAACTTAGATGAAAATCAAATGGTTATTGCTAATCTAGTAATTAAAGAAATTACTGATCGACTCTCATTCTTATATGATGTTGGATTATCCTATTTAACATTAGAGCGTGTAGCAGGAACACTATCGGGCGGAGAGGCACAAAGAATCCGTTTAGCAACACAAATTGGATCATCACTGATGGGCGTTCTCTACGTCTTAGATGAGCCATCAATTGGACTTCATCAAAGAGATAATGATAAATTAATTAACACATTAAAATCTATGCGTGACTTAGGCAATAGTGTTCTGGTTGTTGAGCATGATGAAGATACAATGTTAGCGGCAGACTGGATTATTGATGTTGGACCGGGAGCTGGTGTTCATGGTGGTTATATTACAGCTGAAGGAACACCAAAACAGATAATGAAAAATAGTAAATCATTAACTGGTAAGTTCTTAAGTCGTAAGGAAATTATCCCAACACCAAAAGAGCGTCGTAAGGGTAATGGTTTATTTGTTAAAGTAAATAAAGCTAGTGAGAATAACTTAAAAGATATTAACGTTAAATTCCCACTTGGTGCCTTCAACGTTGTAACAGGTGTATCAGGTTCAGGTAAGTCATCACTAGTCAATGAAGTATTAAGTAAATCAATTATGAAAGAATTAAGAAGAGTTCGCATTAAACCAGGTAAAGTTAAATCAATTACGGGACTTGAAAATATCGATAAGATTGTTAATATCGATCAAAATCCAATTGGAAGAACACCACGTTCAAATCCAGCAACTTATACTGGGGTCTTTGATCACATCCGTGATTTATTTGCCCTAGCAACGGAATCTAAATTACGTGGTTATTCTAAAGGAAGATTCTCATTTAACGTTGCCGGTGGACGTTGTGAAAAATGTCGTGGTGATGGGGTTAAGAAAATCTCAATGCACTTCTTACCAGATGTTTATGTTAAATGTGAAGAGTGTGAGGGGAAACGTTATAACGATGAAACCTTACAAGTAACCTTCAAAGGTAAAAACATCTTTGATGTCTTAGATATGACAGTTGAAGATGCGATTGTCTTCTTTGATTCAATTCACAATATTAAACACTCACTGCAAATTTTAGAAGACGTTGGACTTGGCTATATTAAACTTGGTCAATCATCAACGACACTCTCAGGTGGTGAGGCGCAACGAGTTAAGTTAGCGTCAGAGTTACAAAAACGTGCAACTGGAAAAACAGTTTATGTCTTAGATGAGCCAACAACTGGTTTACACTCGTATGATGTTAGAAAATTATTAGCGGTTCTTCAAAGAATTGTTGATAATGGTGATACTGTTATTGTTATTGAACATAACTTAGATATTATTAAGAATGCTGATAATATTATTGATTTAGGACCAGAAGGCGGTAGTGGTGGTGGATTGGTTGTTGCTGAGGGAACACCAGAAGCGGTTGCGAAAGTAAAAGGATCCTATACAGGTAAGTATTTAAAACGCGCACTTGAGGAGGCACATTGATATTATGTTTGATCGAGAAATATTACAAATGAAAGATGTTGTAGCGGAATTTCACTTTATCCAAGAATGTGGAAATGAAGAAAGTCTGTTACGTGATGTATTAGTTCCTGACGTTAATCGACCAGGATTAGAATTAACGGGCTACTACATTCATAGTGATGTTAAAAGAATTGTTATCCTTGGTGATAAAGAGATTTCCTTTATTGGAACCATGAGTGAGGAAGATCAAAAGAAACACTTTGACTTTTTAACTGGTGAAGATACGCCAGGAATCATTATTACTAAGAATCATCCCGTACCAAAAGTTTTAAAAGAAATTGCGGATAAGAAAAACTTCCCAGTCTTCTGTACAAAACTACCAACGGTTCGTGTAACGGTTGAAATTATTGCTCTATTAGATAGTGTCTTTGCACCATCTTCATCACTCCATGGAACGCTAATGAACGTTTATGGTACTGGTGTCCTAATTATGGGAGCATCAGGTGTCGGTAAATCTGAGTTAGCGCTTGAGTTAATTAACCGTGGTCACGTATTAATTGCGGATGACCGTGTTGTTACTTACAACATGCATAATTCAATTATCGGTAAACCGCCTGAGATTTTAGAAGGCGTCCTTGAAGTTCGAGGAATTGGAATTATTAACGTTATGCAAATGTTTGGTGCATCCGCAATCCTTGAATCAATTAATATTGACGTTGTTATCTATTTAGATCCATGGGACGGCAAAAAAGAATATGAGCGCTTAGGCGAAACAGTTCAAACTTACATGAATATTCTTGGAATTGATATTCCAAAGATCGAATTCCCGGTTAAGGTTGGACGAAACATGGCGGTCTTAGTTGAGACAGCTGTGACAAACTTTAGATTAAAAGCAAAAGGAATTAATAGTGCGGTTGACTTTAATGATCGTGTTATGAAGTTTTTAAAGCGAAAACAAGAATTAGAAAAAGAAGGTAGACGATAGTATATGGAATTATTTCCGAATCCAAAAACATTTATAAGCATATTTGGTATCGATATTGCATGGTATGCAGTTATCATTATGTTTGGGGCCGCAGTTGGTCTTTATTTAACAACACAAGCAGCAAAGAAGCGCAATATTTCAAGTGAACAAGTTGAGGATGTCTTCTTTGGGACCCTAATCTTTGGTTTAATTGGAGCAAGACTTTGGTATGTTATTTTCTATCCAGATATATCTTACTTCTTAGAAGATTTAACCCGTGTCTTGGCTTTCCGCGATGGTGGACTGGCAATTCAAGGTGGACTTGTAGCAGGAGCAATCTATGCTTACTATAAAACAGCAAAACTTGGGATTAGCTTTCTTGATTTAGCTGACTCAGCAATGCCAGGCGTAATGATTGCCCAGGCAATAGGTCGTTGGGGTAACTTTGTTAACCAAGAAGCTTATGGTGAAGTTGTGTCTGCTGCCTACTTTAAGTACTTTCCAAACTGGTTTAAAGACTATATGTTTATTAATGGCGAGTATCGTCAACCAATGTTTTTCTGGGAATCAATTCTTAATATTCTCGGATTTATCCTAATTAAGTTTGCTTTACCGAAGTTTCGCAAAATGAAACAAGGGGACTATGTCTATGCTTATTTAATTTGGTATGGAATCGTTAGAATTGGAATTGAACATTTTAGAACTGATTCATTAATGTTTATGGGACTAAAGAGTGCCCAGTTAGTATCATTAGTCTTTATAATAGTAGGAGTGATTGGATTTATGGGTGTGTTTAGAAAAAAGCAAGATAAGCAAGACACTTTAGTCTTATTTGATTTTGATGGAACTTTAGGCGATACAAATCCACTAATTCTTTCAACATTTACAAAAGTATTTAATGAAGTGGATCCAAGTATTACTTTAAGTGAAGACACTAAGTTATCATTTATTGGGCCAACACTTTACCATAGTTTTGAGCGTCACTTAGAAGCACATCATGATATTGATGCATGTGTTGTCCGTTATAAAGAGTTAAATATGAATATGCAAAGAGAATCATTAGAAGAAATTAAAGATTCTAAAAAGTTACTGGAAACATTAAGCGCCAAAAATTATGTACTGGGTGTTGTATCAAGTAAAACGCGTGATTCATTAACACTTGGACTAGATTTATTAAACTTCACTGAAAACTTATCAATTATTATTGGTGGTAATGAAGTTGAGCATCCAAAGCCAAATCCAGAAGGAATCTTAAAAGCGAAGCAGGAAGTTTTAGCTAATGCGAAAAAATGTTATTATGTAGGTGACACAGTAACTGATGTTGAAGCAGCGCGTGCCGCAGGTTTCATCTCAATTGCGATTGTCACAACAAAACAATTTGAAGAAAAAATTAAGGCATCTAATCCAGATTATATAATCTATGATCTGATGGATGTAGCTAAAATTATTGAGGAGAATGAAAATGAATAAATATGATCTAATCATCGTTGGTGGTGGCCCAGCTGGTTTAACTGCAGCAATCTATGCAGTTAGATCAGGCTTAAAAACAGCATTTATTGAAAATGATGCCCCAGGTGGGAAATTAACCTTAACTAATGAAATATCAAACTGGCCAGGGATTGAACAAACACACGGTGCTGATCTAGCACTATCAATGTTCAACCATGCGACAAGCTTAGGTGCAGAATATATTTATGGAAAAGTTACCCAAGTAAAAGACCATGAATATGGTAAAGAAGTTATCTCAGATCAAGATAGCTACCTAGCGCATGCAGTTATCTTAGCAACAGGTACTAAAGAAAAACTATTAGGTATTGAAAATGAAGTTGAATACGCAAGCCGTGGAGTATCTTACTGTGCAATCTGTGATGGTGGCTTCTACAAAGGTCGCGACATTATTGTAATTGGTGGAGGAAACTCAGCATTTGAAGAGTCAGTCTACCTATCAGGCTTAGCTAAGTCAGTAACAATTGTTGTTCGTGGTGATAAAGCACGTGCAGAAGCTAAGATTGTTAAACAAGTTGAAGAATTAGACAATGTAACAATCTTATACAACCATGAGTCAAAATCTATGTTGGCAGATGGAAAAGCAATTACTGGACTAAGAGTCTACGACAAAATCAACGATAAAGAATTTGATATCGAAGGTGCAGCAATATTCCCATATATTGGATCAGACCCAATTACATCAATGGTTGAAGGCTATGCAGAGTTAGATAAACTAAAATACGTTATCGCTAATGAGAAAATGGAAACATCAGTAGCTGGTTTATACTCAGCTGGTGATATTAACCAAAAACTCTTAAGACAAGTAGTCACTGCAGCAGCAGATGGTGCTATCGCAGCCCAATCAGCATTTGAATACATTAAAGCAACTTTTGCTTAATAAATTAATTAACTGATTTACTATCAATACATAGTAAATCAGTTTTTATTTTATAAATATCATCTTAATAAAAGTCCTTTAATTATAGTTGTAATCAAAGGGATTTTAAGCAATCTAGAGCGAAATATGTTAAAATTAGTGAGAGGTGATTAGGTGAAACTAATTTTACAAGATGCATCAATCTTAAGTGATGAACAAATAGGCTTATTAGAAAATTTAGGTTATGAAATAGCTGTTTATAATAATGAAGAAATTGATGGGGAAGTTTTTGTTGGTATTTTACGTCCACCATTTGAAGAGTTAAAAAATATTAAAGGTTTAAAGTTTATTCAATCAACAATTGCTGGTTATGATTTTATTGACATGGATGCAGTTAATGAATTGAATATTTTATTTGCTAATGGATCAGGTGTTGGTTCAGCGCCAATTGCTGAGTATGTTTTACATAGTATTTTGGATTATTATCGTGATGCGGCACGTTTTCGTCAGTATCAAATTGACAAGCATTGGGGTAGCCGTAAGGAAGCGAATGGTATTATCCAGGAGTTAGCTAGTAAACGTGTCTTAGTCCTTGGTACGGGCGCTATTGGGCAAGCAACTGCCAAAAGGTTACAAGCTTTTGATGTCTATACCATTGGTGTTAACTCAAATGGTCGTCAAATTGACTGCTTTGATGAGTGTCTGGCTTTAGATGATGTTTATGATCATTTAGCGGACGTTGATGTTGTTGTCGCAGCTTTACCATTAAATGATGCTACACGCGCAATGTTTAATCAGCAGTTCTTTGAAGCAATGAAACTAGGTTCAATCTTTATTAATGTTGGTCGTGGACCACAAGTTATTGAGGATGATTTAGTTAATGCCTTAAGTAATCATTTAGGTCATGCTTATTTAGATGTCTTTAATGTTGAGCCATTAGCAAGTGATTCTGTTTTATGGCAAGTTGAAAATTTAAGTGTTACTCCCCACATATCTTCAAGTTCAGTCTTAGTTAATGAGCGTACCCGCCAGTTAATTATGGATAACTTGGATAATTATATTTCAAGTAAACCACTGCTTAACTTAAAGGTAAAATAGTGATTAAGCTTGTAGTTATAGGTGGAGGCAGTGGGGTCGCTTCAATCTTAAAAGGAATTAAACATATAAATAATATAAATATTAAAGCAATCATTACCGTAGCTGATAATGGTGGTTCAACTGGTCGATTAAAGACTAAGTATGGAATACCGGCAGTTGGTGATGTTCGAAACGTATTAGTATCTTTGGCTGAGTCTGAGATACTTTTAAAAGAGTTAATGGATTACCGCTTTTTAGGCGATTCTTCAGCCGGTATTGATGTTGAGGGCCATTCATTAGGTAATCTCATTTTAGCGGCCTTAACTGACTCTTCCGGTGACTTTATGGAAGCAATTAAGAAGCTTGAGAAGATTTTAAGAATTAAAGGGTCAATTATTCCATCAACGGTATCAGTGGTAGATATCTTTGCGAAAATGAAAGATGGAAGTATCGTTGCTGGGGAAACTAATATTCGTGAATCAAATAAAGAGATCGAGAGTGTTTTTTATGATCAAAATGTTGAATCAACACCCGAAGCAATTGAGGCAATTGAGGAAGCTGATTATATCATCTTTGGAATTGGATCACTCTTTACTTCAATCATTCCAAATATTATTGTGCCAGGTATTCGTGAAGCAATTAATGCTTCAAATGCCGAAACAATCTATTTATCAAATATAATGAGTGAAGCTGGCGAGACGGATAACTATACTGTTAAGGATCATATTGATGCGATTGAGAGTCACCTTGAAGGTAAAATCAAGACAATCGTTTATCCAAGTAATATTATCCCAATTCAAGTAGTTGCGGCCTACTCACAAGAAAAAGCAAAAATGGTCGTCTTAGATGAAGAGTTAAAAACAGAATATAATGTTGAAGAGCGCGATTTATTAGTTTTCGATAATGATCAAGCTCGACATGATTCAAATAAAATAAAACAATGGTTTAAAGATAAGGTAGTGGTTTAATGTCATTTTCGAAAAAAATAAAACATGAGATTTCAAGAAATACACTTTTTGAGTGCTGTCAAAGAAGTCAATTAAGTGCTTTAATTCTTATGTCTTCAAAATTAATAATTAATCAAGACGGAATAAGTTTACAGTTTGCAACCGAAAATACTTATATCGCAAAAAGAGTTTGGCAACTCGCGAAAGATCTTTTTGATGCCAACTTAAAGTTAGATGTTATGGTTAATCAAAGTTTTGAGCAAAATAAAACCTACCAAGTTAATATCATTGGTAATGGTTTACAAGTATTATCTGAGTTAGGTCTCTATGATGAAAATGGTTTAAAAGAAGCCATCACATTAGATGATTTAGAAAATGAATGTTGTGAGCGTGCATTCTTAGCTGGAGCATTTATGGCTAATGGGAGTGTTAACTCACCAAATACAACTGAGTATCATTTAGAAATTTCATCTGATTCAGAAAAGTTAAGTAATTTAGTACAAGCCTTAATGAATAAGTTAAGCTTAGATGCAAAAGTAATTATGCGCCGTAAGCAACATGTTGTCTACATTAAGCAGGCCGAGAATATTTCTGATCTACTAAGAGCAATTGGATCATCTAACGGCGTTATGGAGTTTGAAGAGGCACGAATTCAAAGAGACTTTGTTAATAACTTTACTCGTTTAGATAACTGTGAGTTAGCCAATGAAGTAAAAGTCTTAACGGCGGCAAGTAAGCAGTTAGAATTAATTGCGAAAATTGAGGAACATGGTTTACAGTCAAGCTTAAGTCCTGCTCACTTAGAAGTTATTGAATTACGCAAGCAATTCCCTGAATCAAGCTTAAATGAGTTAACTGATGAATATTATATTATGTATGGTAAAACGATTACTAAATCAGGTTTAAACCATAGGTTCAAAAGAATAGAGGAAATAATACACGGAAAGTAAGTATATAACACTCACAGTGGGTGGAGGTGGTGTATAATTACACTTATAATTGTAGTAGAAGTGGAGGAATACACATGGACAAACAATCAGGTAACCCATTACAACATATCTTTGGATCTAATATGAGAAAACAAAGATTAAACCTAAATATTTCGCAGGAGGAACTTTCCTTTCGTGCGGGACTACATCGAAACTATATTTCTGATGTAGAACGAGGTACACGAAATGTTTCGATAATTTCAATGGAAAAAATCGCCAATGGTTTAGGAATTGATTTACATGAATTATTAATGAGATAAGCATTATGTAAATAGTGCTTTTCTTTTTTATTGACATGATGTCATTTTTAATGGTAATCTTCTATATTGAGGAGTGATATTTTGAACTTAACATTTAAAGATAATTTGAATGAAACAACTTTTAATGAATTTACCTATAATCATGCAGTTGGAACATTCTTTCAATCAAGTAATTGGGCTAAAGTTAAGTTAGAGTGGACACCAATTTATACGGGTGTATACGATAATGATAAATTGATTGCGACGGCGATGGTATTAAAGCGCAAGATAGTCTTAAATTATTCCTTATTATATGTACCACGTGGTCCCATTATGGACTTTGATAATAAAGTGGTATTAGCATTCTATTTAGATAACTTAAAACAGTTGGCCAAAGCAAATCAGGCCATCTCAATTACAATTGATCCATATATTATTAATGATCAATTTGATATGAATGAAGTAATGAAAGATTTATCCAAACATCAAAAATTAGATAATCAAATAATTAAGCAATTTACAAACAAGCAGTTTATGCATAAAGGCTTTGTAAGTGATCTTAGAGACTCCTATCAACCGCGTTTTACTCCGGTGATAGAACTAAAGGGGCAAGTTGATTATACAGCTTCTCGTGCCTATAAAAATGGAGCTAAGGCACTTAATTCAAGTGTTGTGATTGAACGTAATCCAAGTGATGCGGTTGAACGCTTAGCAAGCTTAGTTAGTTTAACGGAAGAACATAAAGATATATCATTACGTGGTGCTGAATACTTTAAAC
Organism: Erysipelothrix sp.; assembly: GCA_012735275.1. GTDB lineage: Bacteria > Bacillota_I > Bacilli_A > Erysipelotrichales > Erysipelotrichaceae > JAAZDN01. Next base: position 7,369 of record JAAYHR010000018.1, on the reverse strand, counting down.
GTATTATTGATGCTTATGCTGAAGATTGTTTAATTACAATTGCTAATTTAAATGTTGAAGCAGAAATTGCGGCATTAAGTGAGCGAATTGAGCGATTAAATGAAACGATTGAAAATTCAAAGATTAAGGAATCACGTAAACGTGAGTATTTAAGTCAAATCGATCGTGCTATTAAAGAGATTGATTTTCTAAATGATAAAGCAGCTGGTCAAAAAGATGTTGATATAGCGGCACTGCTTGTCTTAAAGAATGGCAGTAAATCAGAATTACTTTATTCTGGTATGAATCGTGACTTCTTTAAGTATTTTGGCTCAAATGTTAATTACTATGATGCAATTAACTGGTCAAAAGATAATGAGCTTGATTTAATTTCATTTGGTGGATGTTCGGGAACCTTCGATCATGGTATTGATCGCTTTAAGGCAACCTTTAATCCCCAAGTCGTAGAGTATGTGGGCGAATTTACCTATACTAATAAAAAGTTTATTGATAAATTATTTACTTTAGCACTAAAAATTAGACGTCGTTAGTTAGTGTTAAGATTATTCAATATTGAGAGTTATGTGTAAATTTTTAAAGAATAGTTGTATAATTATCATATAAGTGTATGATATATTTGTGAGGAGGAGACATATGGATTGGAAAATTATCCTTCTAGTCATCTTTGTACTAGTTGCGGTTTTAGCAGTTTATGTAATTGGTCAGTACAATAATTTAATAAGATCTAGAAACCAAGTTAGAGAAGCATTCTCAACAATGGACGTATTATTGTTAAAACGTTCGGACTTGATTCCTGACTTAGTAGCTACTGTCAAAGCTTCAGCGGCTCATGAGAGCGAAACTTTAGAAAATATTGTTAAAGCTCGTTCAAGAGCAATTGAATCAAATGATACAGCATCTCGACTAGAAGCAGAAAACGAATTATCTATGGGTATTAGTAATTTGCTAGTAGTTGCGGAAGCATATCCAGACTTAAAAGCAAGTTCAAACTTTATCCAAATGCAAAATGATTTACGTGCAATGGAAACAGAAATTGAAAATTCAAGAAAATATTATAATGGTACTGTTAAGTATCACAATAATGCTGTTAGTGTATTCCCAGCAAACGTTGTTGCTTCAATGTTTAATTTCAAAGAGGAAACATTATTTAAATTACAAAATGAAAGTCAAAGAGAAAAACCAACAGTTGAATTTTAAAGGTATATTATTTATATACCTTTTTTTAATAAGGAGAAACTATGTATTACGATAAATTAGATAGTCAAATCGGAATAATATATATTAAAGCAAGTGAGCATCTACTTGAAGCCATATCTTTTGAACCCTTTGATTTAGTTATTAAGCCCAATGCTATTACCAATATGGCAAAGATTCAGTTATCTGAATACTTTAAAGAGGAGCGAAAAGAATTTGATCTACCACTTAATATCGAGGGAACAAATTTTGAACTTGCAGTCTATCAAGCCATGCTTAAGATTGCTTATGGTCAGACTAAATCATATGGGGATCTCGCAATAGCTAGTGGGCATGATAAAGCATATCGGGCAGTTGGAAGTGTTTGTGGTAAAAACAAATTTCCAATAATTGTGCCTTGTCATCGCGTATTAAAGGCTGATGGACAACTTGGACACTATGCATTTGGCTCTGATATAAAAGCTAAGTTACTAGAATTAGAAAGTCATTAAATAACTACCATTTTTTGGTATTTATTTTTAAAAAGCTAGAAAGTCTTGTTATATGGGCTTTTTTTACTTGTTGTAATTATTGAAAACTTACATTTCCCTGATAATTTGAAATAATATTGCCATTTGGTTATCATTAAATAGATATAAAAGGAGGGCAATATGAATCATCCCTATATGAAACCAGCTCTCGTGATGTACTTAACGGTTATGTTATTCTTAGCTTTATTTTCAAACGATAATAAAATTTACGCTATGGAAGACGTAGAACCAGAAGTAGAAGTCGCTGAGGTTTATAAATTGGAAATGAATCGTGCCAATTACGAAAAAATTAAAAATGATGTGTTAGAAACACATTCTAAATATGTAGTTAAACCAGAAGAATTTACAAGTGACGTTAGACTAAGTGAAGTTCACCTTGAAGAAGTCGATTTCTCAAGTTTTGATCCACAATTAGTTGTCGCTAAAATTGATGTCTATACAGACTCACAAGAAGGTAAACAAATAATCGATCAAATTACTGTAGACGTTAACGTTGAATTTGTTGATACTACAGCACCAAAAATTGAATTAAGTAAAACTAAAATAGAACAAGAAGAAGGTAATCCATTTAAGGCCGCAGACTTTGTTAAAGAAGTTACAGATAACTCTTTAGGCGAAGTTGACCTTGAAATCGATCACTTAGTAAATGCTTCAATTCCTGGCGAATATGAAGTAGTATATACTGCAACTGACAAGAGCGGTAACACGACAAGTAAAACACTTGAAGTTGTTATTACGAAAAAACCAGTAGTCATTGTACCACAACTTGCTAAAGCAAGTGCTGCAGCACCAAGGTCTACGCGTAAGGTTAGTCCGACACCAGCAAGTGGTAATGCAGTTATTGATACATTAAATATTATTAATGCTAATCGTGCTGCTTTAGGTTATGCACCATTATCATTAGCAGGAGCAGGTGAGCAAGCTGCCGCAGCCGTACGTGCCGCAGAAGCTGCTGTATCAAATGCTTCGCACTATCGTTTAGATGGAAGACATTATAAGACTGCATTTACTGATCGTGGTATTCACCATTCAAGAGTAATTGAAATTCTAACTTACTCAGGTAGTACACCGGCAGCTAAAGTTGCATGGTGGATGTCATCATCAAGTCACCGTTCAGCGATTATGAATCCAAATGCACGTTATATCGCAATTGGTATTTCTGGATCAATGTATGCTGGGCTTGTCTACTAAATAAGAAAAGTTTTGCAAAGCGTTCATTTTGAGCGCTTTTTTTAATTTAAAAAGTAAATTAAAGTTATAATATAAATAAGAGAAAGGTGGTATTCAGATGCGAAAAATAATTATTATCCTCATAAGCGTCTTACTATTAAGTGCATGTACAAGTAAAGTCGCTAATGGCGATCTTGAGACCATGATTAATTCAATCGAAGAAATGCCAATCGAAGCCGATGCAAAAATTCATATCGGTGTCTTTGATGATAATTTTGGGCAAGTAATAACTAATTATCTAAATGAGCAATATCCTGATGTCTATACATACAGTGTGATCGATGAATCACTAAAATTAGATATAAGTGAATATGATATTGTTCAAACATTAATTGAATACACACCACTAATGTCAGAAAACTTAAATCCGATTGATGAGAAGTTAAATGTTATTCTTGAGAATGACTATATCGAAAAATATACAAAAGATGTTAATCAAGTTGAAAACTACTTTATGCCATTTGATTCGAAAGGATTACTCTTTGCTTATAATAAAACCATGTTGGAGAGCTTTGGAATTGATCTGAGTGATAGTAATGATGATAAACTACCAGAAGCTATTGATAGTTTTGAGAAGATTAGTGAGTTAGCAAATAAATGGGAAGCTGATCAAGTGACTTATCGTGATGATCTACTTAGTTCTGTTTTCTCATTTCCATTTAATGAGCAATTAGCAATGCTATCATTTATTCAAAATTCTAATTACTCGATAGTTAGTGGTTCCAAAGGTGAAGAATTAAATATTGGCGAAGATTTATACAATGCCCTAAGTACTTATCAAAGCCTTGGTGAAACTAGTTGGCAGTTTAATGGTCTAGAGAATTCTGATATGCTTTGGAACTATGAGGAAGTCTTAGAACTGCAATCAGCACCATTTCTCTTAGTTGGTAACTGGATGTACTATGAAGATTATCAAGCTAGTCAAGCTTATGAGTTAGTCTTTACTAAACTTCCAAGTTTAAATGGAGCTGACTTATCAACTTTATCAAGTGTCTCAGGCTTTGTCTTAAACAAGGATAGTCTCTATCCTAACGCACAAAATCTCTTCTTAAAAGCTATTAAGGATCAGAAGGGTATCGAGTTTACGATTGATAGTGGTATAATTCCAATAATAGATCCTGCTTATATTAAGGATTTAGAGAAGATTGTTTCAAGTAATATTGAAGAGATGATTGTCGCTTATACGCATTCAGAATATATTTCACTACAAGCCTTTGAAAAAGATCCAAGTATTATCGCCTTTAAGATATTCTATGAGGTTGATTTTAGAGATGTTTGGAAAGAATTATTTTTAGGTGAAATAGAAGTTGATGAAGCTTATAGCCGAATGTTAGATAAGATTAATGAATGGATTAGTAATAATAATTTAGAACTTGAGGGAATAGAATATGAATTGGAAGAAGATAATTCAGAGGGAAATGACTAAAGATTATTTTATCGCTTTACAAAATGATTTAGATAAGGCTTATGCGGGTGGACTAATTTATCCAAGCCAAGATAATATTTTTCGTGCTTTTGAGCTTTGTGACTATACTGATGTTAAGCTTGTGATTATTGGCCAAGATCCATACCATGGCGAAGGGCAAGCTAACGGTTTAGCTTTTTCAGTCTATCCAAATACAAAACTACCACCATCTTTAAGAAATATTTATAAAGAGTTAGAGAGTGACTTAGGAATTGTTAAAGAGTCGGGTGAGTTAGAAGGATGGGCTAGTCAAGGTGTCCTTTTATTAAATAAGATTTTAACGGTCCAAGCAGGCGAGCCTGCTTCACATAAAGATTTAGGTTGGGATCAGTTCACTAATGCAATTATTAGCGCCTTAAACGAACATCCATCACCAATCATCTATATTTTATGGGGAAAGTTCGCACAAGGGCTTAAACCATTGATTGGTGAGCAACATATGATAATTGAATCAGCACATCCATCACCACTGGCAGCATATCGTGGTTTCTTTGGCTCAAAACCATTTTCACTTGTAAATGAGTATTTAGTTAAACTAGATCGCAGCCCAATAGATTGGAGTAAATAATGTTTAGGGATATTAACCAGGCTATTGCCTTTATTGAAAGCCAAGTCACTGGCCAAGTTGATTTTATTGAGTTTAAAGAAATCTATAATAAATACAAACGTAAGCATCAACCATTTTATATTCATGTAACCGGAACAAATGGTAAAGGTTCAACTGCTAAAATGTTTTCAGATGTTTTAAGAAATGCTAATTACAAGGTTGGGTTATTTACTTCACCACATATGGAAGTTTCAAATGATCGCGTCAGAATTAATAATGAGTATATATCTAATCAAAATCTTTTAAACTATATTAATGATCTCTATACCGATATTATTAAATACAATATTAACTTCTTTCAAATTTATACGCTAATTGCTTTACTTTACTTTCAAGATCAAGCATGTGAGTTTGCGATTATCGAAGTTGGTATTGGTGGATTATATGATTCAACGAATGTTATTGATGCCAAGCTTGCGATTATAACGAATATTTCCCTTGATCATACTGAGAAACTTGGTAAGTCGATTAAAGATATCGCTTATAACAAGGCTGGTATTATTAAAGATAATTCTTTTGTGCTAACTCATGTTGAAGATGAAGTGGCTTTAGCGGAAATTAGAAAAGTTGTTAGTCAGACAAATAGTCAGTTAAATATCTTAGGTGATATTGAATCTAGTCTTGAAGATGGTGAGCGTGTCTTTATGATTGATGGTATGACTTATCATTTAGAGAACCCGGCTATCTATCAAGTTAAGAATGCGCAGATTGTTATTGCAGCTATTAAGCATTTAAATAGTCTTGGTTATAATATTGCTCAGGAAATCTTAGTGGCTAGTTTAAAAGCCTTTACTTGGTCTGGTCGTTATGAAGTTATCAATCAAGATCCACTGGTGATTCTTGATGGCGCGCATAATATTGCTGGTATTAAAGCATTGATTGCGACGGCGCCTAAAGATGCGCTAATTATCTTTGCGGCAATGAAGGATAAAGACTATCAAATTATGTTAGATTTATTAGTAGCAAACTTTACGGAAGTGGTTTTTGTGGAGTTTAATTATTATCGGGCACTTAAAGCTAGTGATCTCATTGGTATTAAAAGTTTTGAATCAGCAAAAAGTGCTTATGCATATTACTTAGATAAGTATCCAAACAAAACAGTTATTTTCTGTGGATCCTTATATTTTGTTTCAGAAGTTTCAAATAATCGGAGGGATATAATTGATACAAATAATTAGTGGAATTTTCACAGTTTTAATTTTAGTTTTAGTCTTTATGCGAACTAAGGAGAAGTTATCGCTTAAGAAGATGAGCTTAACCGCAATCTTACTTGGGGTGGCACTTGTATTAACCATGGTTGCGATACCGGTATTTTTCTTTGGTGGTCAAGTTGTTATTCGTTTCTCACAATTATGTTTAATTTTAATTGGCGCCAGTCTTGGTCCAATCTATGGCGCACTTTCGGGTTTAGCCTTTGATTTTATTTCGATTATGATTAATCCACTTGGATCATTCTATGTCGGATTTACTTTAAATAATATATTGGTTGGTTTAATTCCAGCACTGGTCTTTAAGTATTTATTTAAGCGTAATGAGAAGTTTAACTTAGCTATATTGGTTTCAACATTAATGGCTTATTTACTGTATATAGTTACAGTCGTTGGTCTTATGTTTAATTACTCAAAACTTGAAGAGGGAATTGCATCAGTCATTAACTTTAATCCACTGATCTTTATCAGTTTAATAATTATTATCTTTGTCTTAGTCCTACTTTATGCTTATAAGCGAGGAATTAAATTTAATAATGACTTTACTTTACTCTTACTCTCAATTGTATTAATTGAGTTTATTATCCAAGGTTTCTTAACACCACTCTGGTTAAATGACATGATGGGGACACCAATTATCTTGTCAATGCAGATTCGTGCCCTGAAGGGAATTGTAATGATAAGTATTAATATGTTCATGGGATATCCGGTTTTCAAGCTAATAAAGCGTCGATTTATTAACAAATAAGATCCAAATTATATGGGTCTTTTTTAATCACTTTGGTTAGTAAATATATATGTCTTATCTACAATGCACAAATGCGGTGCGCTTACATAGACAAACTATGTGAATTAAAAAACTAAGTGTTAATTTTCGTTTACTATATCGGTTTACTTTGTTATAATTAATGAGATAAAAAGGAGGATGAATTAATGGCAAAAAGAACTGTAAAAGATTTAGATGTTACTGGTAAAAAAGTTATTGTCCGTGTCGACTTTAACGTACCTCTAAAAGATGGAGTTATTTTAGATGACAACCGTATTCAAGCGGCTTTACCGACAATTAATTATTTAATTGAACATGACGCTAAAATTATTTTAATGTCGCACTTAGGTAAAGTTAACCATAAAGATG
>JAAYHR010000017.1 GCA_012735275.1 Erysipelothrix sp. | reverse complement strand
TCATTCTTTTTGGAACTGAGTATTTATTAGATCGATAGGATTTTAGTGAATCTTTTGTAACAGCGACTGGCTTAAGTGAGAGGTGATATTTTTCTTGTATACTCTGTGATGGGAGTGGAAGAAAATCACCTTTTTCTTCTTTTAGTAATACTATTCTTGGTAATCCAGTTGCCTGAGATATACTTTGATTGTCTTCATCATTTATAATTTTCATCTTTTCATGAACATCTAACAAATCTATATATGTACCATTATAGTTTTCTAATTGTGATGGTTTCTTATTTTGTGTTTCTGTCTTGCCTTTTGTTTCAGGTCGATAAGGCATACAAGGTTTACATTCAATATTGTATTCTTTGAGGAATTCTTCAAACTTAACATTTAGAACTGCGTCTCTATCGTATGCACGTGGCTTATCCACTAAACATTTAATATTATCTATCACTAGTTCTTTAGGGACGCCACCTAGCTTTTCAAACGCTCCTGCTAGGAAACTAACAATCGTTTCATACTTTGTATCAAGTACAATTTCGCGAATATTATACCTTGAAAATCCAAGTGTTAGTGTCGCTACATTTACTCTTTGAATTTCTCCTGTTTCAAATATTATTTTAATTTTCTCTTTTAAATCAAACTGAGCTTGAATGCCAGGTCCAGTTTCGAATCTCTCAAAAAATTTCTGTGTTCTTTTTCTTCGAAATAAACCATCCAGAGTCTCATCTTTTCTAATATATCTGTTTAGAGTCGAGCGACTACACTCTATACCATGCTCTCTCACTAAGTAATAGTAAAGATGGTCAATGTAGTCAAAACTTCTAAACCGATCACTAAGAAGATTTATGATGACATCACGATAATCATCTAGATATTTACTTCTGTTTCGATTTGTTTTTGGGATGTTTCCATTAAGATACTTCTTAACAGTTTTTCGATCTTTGTTTAATTCTTTTGATAACTTACTTATATTCACTTTAATATGTCCTTTCTTATATGCATCTGCGAACAGTGCTAAATCATTTATTGTATCAATATTATCTAATACTACTTCTGTCATTATAATCACCTCAAAAAGATTATAACAAAAAGAATACCCATAGTATCGTAAGTGGGGATTCTTACGTGCACACTTTTGGGTATTCTTATTTAACCATTTATAATTATTTACTTTTTTATTTAAAAACCGATTTAAATTATGAAAATAAGTGATAGTTTTAATTCTTTAAGTAATGTTTTGCCATAAAGCCCATCTTCTGTTGTTTATGCAGTAACTCTTTAGGAAAATTTATGTTATTTTTACTGCTAGCCAATGGTGTTAATGTCAACTTAATAATGTACAATTGGGGGTGAGGACAAATACTTTCTAAATTAATAAATCAAATAACTATGCTAAAATAATAGTAATAAAGTTGAACAGTTAAAAATAAATTCTACAGACTATATTTATCTTATATTGAGTACAGGATAATCCCTTTATATAATAGGAGGAGAATATGAACAGAAAGCTTTGTTTATAAATACCTTAGGCTTTGTCTTTCAAAACTATGAATTTGTTGAAGAAATGAATGTATTGGAAAATGTCTTGAAATACTTTGATAAGATTATCAATCTAGGTGATATTAAGAATGCTGAGTAAGTAGCTACTATCTAAAGATCAGTGGTATAAATTATCTCCTTATTAGTTATTAAATACTATATAAAGAAATTGTTTGAAATACTTTGTGATTATTGTGCATATAACACTAAAAATTAAGAATTTTTGGCTTTATGCACTTTGATAAAGTCGTTGGATAAAGTATAATTAGGTGGATTCAAATGAGTTAAGGAGAGATTTATAATGGAAAGAACATTTATTATGGTTAAGCCTGATGGCGTTTCACGTAAGTTAATTGGTGAAGTCGTTAAGCGTTTTGAAAATAAAGGTTATAACTTAGTTGGTGCTAAGTTAGTAAATATGGAAGAAGAAGTAGCTAAAGAGCATTATGTTGAACATAAAGAACGTCCATTCTTTGGCGAATTAGTAGAGTTTATTACTAGTGGACCAGTATTCTGCATGGTTTGGGAAGGTAATGATATTGTTGCTATCTCTAGAACAATGATTGGACCTACTAGTCCTTTAGATATGGTTCCTGGAACTATTCGTGGTGACTTCTCATCAGAATTATCACAAAATATTATTCATGGTTCTGATTCTGTTGAAAGTGCTGAACGTGAAATTGCTCTACACTTTGATACTAATCAATTAATCTAATTTACTAAGCCTCTTACTCAGTGAGAGGTTTTTTTAATGTTTAAGTAAAATAAAAGAGGATACACGAATGTATATCCTCTTTACTGTTTCTAAACCTTACTCCACAGCTTGTTTTTTAGTATTTAAATGTGTGCTTCTTTTTAAATGTCTTTATCATGCATTAACAGTATCATATAAGTAATAAAGTTTATCAATAACACGCAATAACCAGATTCATAATTTGGATAAATACTAGGGAAGTAGTTAAATTTCTATTTCAGTTAAGATATTAGCTTTATCTACAGCAGTTTGTAGTTGATGGATTTTCTCAACAGTTGTTAGATATAACTCTTTAGCAACTTTTACATCATATAAGTATTCAGTATATTCAATCGATCCGCTAAATGTTGAGTTACGATCTTTTTGCTTATTACTAGCCAGTATTTTAAATCGTTCTGAATTAGCACTTAATTGAGCAATTCTAATTAGGGCATCTGAGATTGAATAATCATTAACTCCAACCATAGTTGTTTGGTTAGCTTTATTGATGGCACTTCTAATTTTTAATATCTCAGCATTTAATGCTTCGATTTCTTGATTGACAGCCTCAAAGTCAAAGTCAGTTTCATCTTTATCTTTTGAATTAGCATAGTTGATGAAGTTGTTGTTGTTTTCCTCTTGAGTAATGCTGTTTATTTGCTGTTGTAGCAGGCTAATGTGTTTCATTGATTCTTTAATAGTTTTTTTCATATTGTTAGTTTGCAGTTTTCTAAACGGCAATTCCTTTCCTATAGTGTCGTCACTATATATCAATGTATATAAATTAGTTTGTATGAATTATTCGATACGCTCATAATCAAGACTTAATGTTTCTTGAATAGAAGTTCTAATAAGTTCTCTTAGTACGCTTAAATCAACATCCGCTAATTTATTTATATATAGACATGAAACAGAAACTTTATGTTTACCTAATTTATCAAGTAGGGGATTATCACTAATTGTATAAGATAAGTATAAGGTTAATGCTTGCTTACGATTGGCAAATCCAATAATCGGCATATTACCTTGTCTGCCTGTTTTGTATTTATAATGCAAGTTACCGAAGCCGACAATTGATCCCCATAATTTAGGTTTCAAATTAATCTCTTCTTCAAACATAGTTAGAAGGGTATTGATATCATCTTTTCTTTTTTCTTCAATATTTTCTAAGTATTCAGTTAGATCTGTATTCGTTATGTCCATATGTCACCTCATAAGTATTATATCAAAGATATACAACTAGTAATCATTAACAATTTTAAGATTTTTAACATTTATTGCAAAAAGGCTTGAATAAACTTTTATACATGCTATAATTATTGAGGTTGAGAAATCAGCCACATCGAAAAAGTAATTGTAATAAGAAATTAGTTTGGGAACAATGATTCTACTATTAATAAAGATTACATATTACTATCTAGATAATTAAACAAAATTCGAAAAACTTAAATAAGTGTTGACAAGTTATCCTCGAAATGTTATAGTATCTAGGCAGTCAAAAGTCTTTGGGCCTGTAGCTCAGCTGGTTAGAGCGCACCCCTGATAAGGGTGAGGTCGATGGTTCGAGTCCATTCAGGCCCACCATTTACTTTGATTGATTAACAATAGAATATATAAATTATGGGGGCTTAGCTCAGCTGGGAGAGCGCCTGCCTTGCACGCAGGAGGTCAGCGGTTCGATCCCGCTAGCCTCCACCAATTATATAATCAAAGTATAGAAGTCCTTACCAGAGGACTTCTTTTTATTTCCAAACAAACTATTTTATCAAACTGAAATTTTGACTAAGAAAGGTCTTTTTATTAGTAATATTTAGCATAAGTTATATAGTATATTATTTTGGGAGGTAATTATGAATAATATTGTAGTCTTAAGTGATTTAGATAGTACTTTACTAAGAGATGATTCTGAAGTTAGTGATTATACCTTAAATATAATTAATAAAATGCAAGCAGCAGGGCATATGTTTATCCCATGTACAGCCAGACCTTATAAAGAATTACCAAAATCTTTATTAAAAGCTGACTTACGCTATTTTGTTTGCTCAAATGGTGCAACTATATATGATGTTAAGAAAAAAGAGTTAGTAGCTTCATATGCACTAGATACAGACTTAGCCTTTTCGGTTCTTGATGAGATAGATTTAGATCGAACATATATAAATCTTGTCTTAAATGGCGTGGTTTATAGTGAAGATAAACTATTTGATATGTTTGTTGAAAGAAATGTAATACCAGCAGAACATATTGAAGGATTTAAAGCATCTCGCATCGTCAAGGAAGATAATTACTCGTTTTTAAAAACTTTAAAAGCAATAGATAAACTTCATCTAAACTTTGAGTCAATTGAAGTTCGTGATGAAATTAAGAAAATGATTAGCCACTCTGATCACTACACTGTAGTATCAAGTGATGATTTAAATATCGAGGTAACTAACATAGCTAGTGATAAGGGATTAGCAGGAAAAGAAGTTGCGAAATTATTAAATAAAAATGCTTATAAACTATACGCATTTGGTGATAACTTCAATGATATTCCAATGTTTAAGTTAGCGGATATATCAGTTGCTATGAAAAATGGTAACGAAGGGATATTTGATCATGCTACAAGAATTAGTGATTACACTAATGATCAAGATGGTGTAGCCAAATATATTGAAGAATTTATACTATAATTGACATATATCAATTATAGTATTTTTATTTATTGCTATAATAGGGTAAGAGGAGGAATATTATGAACTGTCAAAACTGTGGTGCAGACTTATGTGTAAGTCGAGTTCCCATCTTTAATCACTTAGATGTTGAATACCAAATTAAAATTATGGATCTATCCGTTACTAAACATTATAAGAAAAACGAAATGATTTTTAATGCTGGCGATGTATCAGACTCCTTATTTATTATTAACTCAGGTAAAGTAAAAGTCTTCTCTATTGATGAGTCAGGCAAAGAACATTTAATTTCGATTCTTAACCCAGGCGACTATATCGGTGAGACTTCACTCTTTCTAAATGAGAGCCAACACCACTTTGCTTCCGCTTTAGAGGACACTAAGATCTGTTTGATCTATAAATCAGATATAATGAGATTACTCTCAGAGTACCCAACAATCGCAATTAAAATACTAGAAGAATTTGCTAAGCGATTAGATAAATCACAAACACAAGCTAAATGGTTAGGAACATCAAATGCGACAAGTCGATTATCAAAATACTTAATTGATAATTCAACTACTAAAGATGGATTAAAAGTAACTAAATTAAAAATGGCGCGTAAAGATTTAGCTAACTATCTTGGAATGTCTCCAGAAACACTTAGTAGAGTATTTAAAGCGTTAGAAGAAAAGGGTAGTATTAATCAAAAATCATCAAGATTGATCGAAATAAATAATTTAGATTACGATTAAGCCCCGAAACAACTAGTGTTTTACCCTTTAAAAGTGTGATAAATACTAGTTTTAGTAAAATAATACAAAGACTAAGCAAATAATCAAAATAAAGCTTAGAAAAGTGCATCTTAGGCTTGATAATGTAGTTTGGCTATGTTATACTTATTTAGCAGTGATCGGGAAGAGCTTCAAGAAATATATCTTCTCAAAATCACTTGCTATAATAACTCAGATATGTTATTATAGATAAGCGCTTGCCTGAATAGCTCAGCTGGTAGAGCAATCGGCTGTTAACCGATCGGTCACAGGTTCGAATCCTGTTTCAGGCGCCATTAAAATTAAATTTGCCAATACACGGCGCGTTGGAGAAGCGGTTAACTCATCAGCCTTTCACGCTGACATCCACGGGTTCGAACCCCGTACGCGTCACCATTTAATTTTAAATCAACAACCCCTTTATTTATAAAGGGGTTTTTTATTGGACTTAATCTTTCGGAGTTATAGTTAGTAATAAATTAATAACAAAGTAATTATTTTCATTCAATCGATAATAAGTATTACTGGATGGGCTACACTTAAGTAGACACAAAAGATATATAGTCTCACGAGTATGATAAAATTAATAAAAGTGAGGTTATAAATTATGGAAAGAAGAAAAAGAAGTATTCTATTTGTGGTTATGTACTCTTTGATAATCAAATAAATGATTATACGTTAATTAATTTGCAAAATGTGTATTCTTAGTAATCCATTGTGTCATTTTAATCTGGACCCAGAATCCATAAATGCCTAAAGTGACTAAGGTTAATAGTAACCATTTGATCCATTGACCAAATAGGGATACGGCACTACCGTCGAATCTTAAGCGTTTACCATCGATTACTGTATGTTTAGCTTTCCATGTCTCAATCATGGTAATGGCCCAAGGGGCACAGATACCTAATGTAAAGATTGTAACGAGGGCTCCAAGTATACGATAGCCAATTAACTGAAGTAATCCGCCATCAAAATATGAGTTGTTCATTATTTACCTCCTCTCTTTAGCCTTAAAATAGGGTATATAGGCTTTTTTTGCTCTTGTTATAAATTAGTTTCACAGATTAATATAAAGTTAAGATACTTATGAGATATGATCTTATGTACAATTTATTAAATAATAATAAACTCACTAGTTAATAAGTGCTAGTGAGTTTATAAGGTGGATTTATTTGTCGACTCGAGGTCCATTTTCATATGAGTCGGTTTCTCTGACTTCACCATCGCGTCCGTGAATAATCACTTCTGCTTTTTGGTTAATAGCGATGTCACGAGCATACTTAATTGCTTCTGCTTGAGTTTCAAAGAGTTTGGTAGCTTTTGTATTACCTTCACCCTTTACTTGCCATCCATCATTGTGTGGCTGTACGTGTTGATTTTTGCCCATTTGATATCCTTTCATTTAATCTCTAATGTTATTATACATAAATAGTTAACCTTTGCAATGTAAGTTCTACCATTTCGCAAAAGAAATTAATTTACTATTATGAGTGTCTAGTTATTGTTGCGGTTTATCGTGATATTTGTTGATTTTTGATATGGCTTACATTAAATATTATCTAAAATGAATGCTTTTAGGTAAATTTTACTAAATAGTGTGGACTTTATTGCATAAATGCTATATTTAGTTCATAATGGTATTAGAGTGAAGAGTGAGGTGAGCCAATGATTAAGCAAATTCAAGCCTTTTTTGAAGCGAATACATTTTTAAATAAATCAATTGAACTCTTAATTAGTTTAGTTATTTTATATTTAGTCAGTCGCTTTATTATTAAGTTTATTAATAAAGTTATTTTTATTAATTCTAAATCGCGGAATCAAAAGCAGTTAAAGACAATTACGGGAGTATTAAACTCTACAATTAAATTTATTGCTTATTTCTTTATGTTAGTTATGATTCTGGCATTTATTGGAGTTGATGTCTCCTCAATCATTGCGGTTGCGGGTATTGGTTCAATTGCTTTAGGTTTTGGATCACAAGCCCTTGTTAAGGACGTTATTAGCGGTATATTCATCCTATTAGAAGATCAATATCAAGTTGATGATATTGTTACTCTCGATGGCTTTACTGGACGTGTTGAAGCAATTAACTTAAGAATCACAACATTACGTAACACAATTAATAATGAAGTTTATATAGTACCTAATGGGCAAATTGCGATAGTGACAAACAAAACTAAGGACTTTCAAAAGGTTAACTTTACATTTAAGTTAAGTTTTTCTAAAGATATTGATAAGTTAAAGTCATTAGCTGAGTCGGTATTAGCAGGCTTCGGTCATGATGATCGCATTATCTCAGCTATCAACTGTCAAGTATATTACGATGATGAAATGCCAGTCTTAAAGCTGAACATTAGTTGTTCAGTCGTTAATGGCTCAACTATTTCTGTGCGCCGTGATATCTCATCAGTAATGGTGGACATGTTTAAAGAAAATGGCTTTGAGCAAATAATGCCAGTTTCAGTAATTAATAATTAGTAAAGAGGTATATTATGCAGGAAGTAAAGAAGTTTAAGATATATGAGGACTTACTTGAAGAAGAATACTTAAATAATCAATCAAAGCAGGGATACAAGCTTGTGGGATATGATGGTAAAACTTATACTTTTGAAAAGTCAGAGCTAAGTTACTATTATTTAGTTGAATTCTTTTTTAATGAATTATCTAATTATGAACTTAAACAGTATGCTAAAAGAAATATTAATCTTGTTTTAAAATATCCTTCTCAAAAGAAAGGACTTTACTATTTCTTTGCAAGTGATCAGCCAATTGGTGCAAGTGATCGTAACTTAAAAGATCGCTACCAACAACTTTTAAATTCTAAGCATCGAACAGATAAGTTTTCCTTGGTGATTCTATTTTCATCATTTACTTTCTTTTCTTACTTATACTTTAAATCAGCTGACTCTATCTACTTACTATTATTAATTTTAATTTTAGCTTTAGGAATTATCTATGCACGAGTTTATTTACAAATTATCAAACGCTTAAGTGAATATTTACGAATATTAGAAAAAGAGGGGAAATAAGAAAATGGCTACAATGAAAGAAGTTGCTTCAAAAGCTAAAGTTTCTATTGCCACAGTTTCGAGAATATTAAATGGTGATGTAACTTTAAACGTCCGTGAAGAAACACGGGAAGCTGTCTTAAGTGCAGCAAAAGAATTAGGTTATGAGCTTAAAATAAAA
This sequence comes from Erysipelothrix sp., assembly GCA_012735275.1. GTDB lineage: Bacteria > Bacillota_I > Bacilli_A > Erysipelotrichales > Erysipelotrichaceae > JAAZDN01. Next base: position 23,260 of record JAAYHR010000017.1, on the reverse strand, counting down.
AGAACGAACACTGAGTTAACCTTTGGCATCGTTCAATGGATATCATCATATCAAGAAAAAGAAGATAATTATTACCACAATATTAGAATGTCAGTTGAAAACTACTGTGTTTTAAACAACATTCAAATAAAACGTTTCTATAAAGAAAATTTAAATAATGTATTTAAAGATAAAGATATCGATGGCTTATTATGTATTGGGAAGTTTTCCAATGATTTAGCTGATAAGATGTCGATAAATGTACCTAATATAGTTTTTATTGATTCAAATCCAGATAAGAACAAATATAACTCAGTTTATAGTGATTTAAAAGCCGGAACAAGAATTGCGCTTGATCATCTAGTTTCTAAACATCATAAAGTTATTGGCTATATTGGTGGCCGTGAATATATTGAAACACCACGCGGGAAAATGTTTATTGATCCTCGTGAGAAAGAGTTCTTATTATATACAGAGGAAAATGAGATTGTTAATAACGGTGCTTACTATGTTGGCGACTTCTCAGCGGAACATGGTTATGACTCGATGAAGGTTATTATTGAATCAGACAATCCACCAACGGCTGTCTTCTGCGGCAACGATGTGATTGCGATTGGAGCACTAAGTGCATTAGGAGAATCAGCTAATTCTGATAAGATCTCAATCATTGGCTTTAATAATACCGCAATGGCACAGTTCTACAACCCAGCCTTGACAACAATTAATGTTGATACAAAGTATATGGGTGAGTTAGCGTGTGAGTTACTAGAGAAATTAATTAATGAGCGTCCTAAAACACCAATCCAGATTATCTGTAATGTAAGTCTCGTTGAACGTGAGTCCGTATTCGAGTTAGAATAAGTAATAATGATCAAAGCTCTGACACTTGAAATAATCAATTGTCAGGGTTTTTTATTACCTCAGTCTAATCTTTGATATATTAGTCATTTATTTCAACTTATTATAAAGATATAAGATCTATTTAATAAAGTGAAAAAAATTTATGGTCTAAAAAGCCTGCTAGTAAACACTTTATAACTAATTTAGTAAATTTAACTTAAATATTAATTGACATTTTACTAAACATAATATATTATATGTTTAGTAGAGTTAAAGCGGTTTCAAAACTTTACATGTTTTCCATAAGGAGGAAAAATGAAAAAACTATTTAAGTTATTAGTGGTTAGTTTAGTTGCCTTTGCATTAGTTGCATGTGGCGGGGGCGGAACTGAAGGAGAAACACCAGTCGGAGAAGGTAAAACTTACAATGTTGGTGTAGCTATTTATAAATTTGATGACTTCATGACTTTATACCAAGAGGAAATCAAAACAGCATTTAAATCTGCTGGTGCAAAAGATGGTAATACTTATAACGTTGACATCGTTGACGCTAAAGGTGACCAAGCTGGACAAGTTGAACAAATTAAAAACTTTATTACTCAAGATATGGATTTAATTGTTGCTAACTTAGTTGATCCAACAGGTGCTGACGTAGTTATTGCTGATGCAAAAGCTGCAGATATTCCAGTTGTATTAATCAACCGTGAACCATCAGTTGAAGTTATGAGTGTATGGCCAGGCAAAACTACTTACGTAGGTGTTGACGCTACACAATCAGGAATCTACCAAGGTGAAATCATTGCTGAATTAGAAAGCAAAGGTGACGTTAACGGTGATGGGACAGTAAACTACATTACTTTAAAAGGTGATGCAGGAAACGTTGATGCTGAACAAAGAACTGAATACTCAATCAAAACTTTAGAAAAATCAATCACTACAAATAATATTCACGGAACAGAATTCCAAGGAAACTGGGATACTGAATTAGGTGAAAAACATACTTCTGATGCTTTAACTAAATATGGAAAAGATTTAGAAGTTGTATTTGCTAACAACGATGGTATGGCTATTGGTGCTGTTCAAGCAATTGAAAAAGCTGGTAACCGTACAATTGGTGAAGATATCTTCGTAGTTGGTGTTGACGCAATTGCTGACGCTAAAGAATTATTAAAAGAAGGTAAATTAACTGGTACAGTATTAAATGACCACTTTAACCAAGCGCAAACTGTTGTTGAAGTTGCGATTAAAGCATTAAATGGTGAAGAACTATCAGCTTACTACTGGCATGACTATGTTAAAGTAACAAAAGTTGAAGATGCTGAATTAAAACGTGCAGAATACCGTAAAGAAACTGTTGAAGAAGTTACTGTAAGATACGCTGAACGTGAAAAAGCTGAATAAGCTAATTGATTTAAAATAATAAAATATATACAAGTGTGCTAAGCGCACTTGTATATTTATTTAAAGAATGGAAGGTAAATATGAGCGAATATATACTACAAATGAAAGATATCGATAAAATCTTTCCGGGTGTTGTAGCACTTGATAAAGTAAAATTAGATTTAACTCCAGGTAAAGTTCACGCGCTTATGGGTGAAAATGGTGCTGGAAAATCAACTCTAATGAAAACTTTATTTGGTATTTACAAACGAGATGGCGGAACAATAATTTATCAAGGTGAAGAAGTAGACTTTGCAAATGCCAAAGCTGGTATTGATGCTGGTATCTCAATGATTCATCAAGAATTACATCCGATTAGAAAAATGTCAATTGGAGAAAACATTTTCTTAGGTAGATACCCAAGAACAAAAGTTGGTTTAATTGATCATGACAAAATGTATGAAGATACACAACGACTATTAGAAGAAGTTGGTCTTGATATGGATGCTAGAACAAAACTAGATAAGTTGACTGTTTCACAGATGCAATCTGTTGAAATCGCCAAAGCAATTTCGCAAGATTCAAAAATTATAATAATGGATGAGCCGACATCATCAATTACTGAGTCAGAGGCAAATGTATTATTTGGTATTATTGAAAAACTTACAGCGAAAAATATTGCGATTGTATATATCTCGCATAAGATGGATGAAATTCTAAGAATTTCTGATGAAGTTACAATCTTAAGAGATGGTCAATATGTTGGAACTTGGGATGCTAGTGATTTAACAACTGAAAAGATTATTCAAAACATGGTTGGTAGAAAACTAGAAGGTATGTTCCCAGAGAAGACTAATATCATCTCAGACGAAGTTGTGCTTGAAGTTGAAGGCATGACATCACCAAATCCACTTTCATTCAAAAATGCTAGCTTTAAACTACGTAAAGGTGAAATACTTGGCTTTGGTGGTTTAGTTGGAGCACAAAGAACTGAACTACTTGAAGCAGTCTATGGCATGCGCTCAAAAGTTTCTGGCCAAGTTAAACTAAATGGTGAAGAAATTACGGTATCGCGTCCCAAAGAAGCAATTAATCAAGGGATTGCCTTAGTTACTGAAGATCGTCGTCGTAACGGAATATTTGGAGTATTATCAATCGAGGATAATGTCGCGATTGCATCTATTGATCAATTTATCGGAAAAACTGGTTTAGTTGATCATAAAGCAATAGGAAAAATAGTCGAAGAAAATATCGAGTTACTCGATATTAGAACACCAAGTTCAAAAACTAAGATTAGAAGTCTATCAGGTGGTAACCAACAGAAAGTAATTCTTTCGCGCTGGCTTGCTAACTCACCAGATATTCTAATTCTAGATGAGCCAACACGTGGAATCGACGTTGGAGCTAAGTTCCAAATTTATGAAATTATCAATGATCTAGCGGCGGCTGGTAAAAGTATTATTATGATATCTTCTGAACTACCAGAATTACTAGGTGTCTCAGATCGAATAATCGTTATGTGTGAAGGTCGTATTTCTGGAGAAGTTGATGCAAAAGCAACTAATCAGGAAGAAATTATGGATCTTGCAACTAGATTTATGTAGAAAGGCTAGGAAAAAACATGTCAAAATTATTTAAAAGAAAATCAGATGAACCATTTAATATAAAAGATTTTTTAAACTCTAATGGTTTAGTATTAGTAGTATTATTACTAATTATATATACGTCAGTGAAACACCCAAGTTTCTCATCAATACAAAACTTATCAAACGTTCTAACAAACTCATCTGTTAGATTCATTATTGCAATGGGAGTTTCAGGAACACTAATTATTCGTGGTACGGATCTATCAGCAGGACGTATTGTTGGACTATCAGCAGTTATTACTGGAACATTAGTTCAAAAGCCAGACTTTGTTGGAAGATACTTTGAAAATCTACCAGATTTCCCAATTATCGTTCCATTAATTATTGTTATGGTTATTTCAGCAATAATTGGTGCATTCAACGGTATTGTTATTGCGGTATTTAAAGTTCCACCGTTCTTAGCAACACTTGGATCACAAATTATGATCTTCGGTATTACAATGATTTACAGTGAGAACAAACCAATCGGTACATTTACTGATAAATTCTTATCACTAGGTCGTGCGAAAGATCCATTTTTTAATGCTATTCCTTACTTAGCAATTATTGCGGCAATTGTTGGTATTATCGTATGGATTTTATATGCTAAAACTCGTTATGGTAAATACATGTATGCAATTGGTGGTAACGAAGAAGCGGCTGAAGTATCAGGTGTAAATGTAGCAATGACAAAAATTAAAATTTATATTGTTGCTGGTTTATTATACGGATTAGCAGGGTACTTACTAACAGCTAAAACTGGTTCTGCTGGTGCAAACGCTGGTGGTGGATATGAACTTGAAGCAATCGCTTCTGCAACAATCGGTGGAGTTTCAACTGCCGGTGGTGAAGGTACAGTACTAGGTATATTAAAAGGGGTATTCGTATTCGAATTACTTAAAACATCACTAGTATTCCTATCAGTATCACCTGAAATGACTAACGTAATTCAAGGTCTTGTTATTATTGTCGCTGTTGCTTTAGATATCAGAAAAACAATGGAGAGAAGATAATGAGTAGTTTACAAATGAGATTCGAGGATATCTATAATCTAGAATATGAAAGAGAATATTTCTCGCCAGGTAGAATCAATCTAATTGGTGAACATATAGATTATAGTGGGGGGCTTGTGTTACCTTGTGCCATAACGCTTGGAACAAGTGTATTATTATCAGAGCGAGAAGACAGCAAATTAGTCTTCTACTCAGATAATATGCAAGATGTCGGGGTAATTGAAATTGATTTAAATGATTTAGAATACAATAAAGATCATAACTGGACTAACTATCCAAAAGGAGTCTTTGCACTATTAAAGGAGCAAGGCCATAAGTTCGATAAGGGACTTAATCTCTTATACTATGGAACAATTCCATATGCATCAGGATTATCATCATCAGCGTCAATCTTAATGGCGACTGCGGTAATTGCAAATGATGTCTACGAACTTAATATTGATCGCTTAGATCTTGTAAAACTGACGAAAGATGTAGAAAATAACTACATTGGAGTTAATACAGGGATCATGGACCAATTCTCAATTGGTTTTGGAAAAGAAGAAGCAGCAATATTATTAAATACTGATACACTAGACTATGAGTATATTCCATTAGACTTAAAAGATAATTCAATTGTAATTATGAACACAAATAAAAAACGTGGTTTAGCCGATTCAGCATATAATGATCGTCGTCAAACTTGTGATCAAGCATTCGATATTCTAAAAGAAGAATATGATATTGAATACTTATGTGATTTAAGTTTAGATCAATTAGAAGCTAAAAAAGACCTTTTAAGTGAAGGTAAATTATACGATCGTGCTTATCATGCGGTATCAGAAAATGAACGTACAAAATTAGCGGCTGAAGTATTAAAAGCTGGTAATATTGAAGAGTTTGGAATGCTTATGAATGAGTCACACTATTCACTAAGAGATAAGTATGAAGTAACGGGCTTAGAGCTTGATACGCTTCAAACTGCAGCACTCTCAATTGATGGCTGCCTCGGTGCACGTGTTACTGGTGCTGGCTTTGGTGGATGTGCCATTGCGATTGTCAACAATGCGAAAATCGATGAATTTATTGAAGCAGTTGGAACAGACTACTTAGATAAAATTGGTTATGCAGCAGATTTCTATGTTGCTAGTGTTGGACCAGGAACAGCAAGAGTAAAATAAAATAATAAAAATTCCGCTTATTATTAATAAGTGGAATTTTTTTATGGATTAATCTAAATCAATTTTAAAGCTTGTATAAGTTTCGTAAACTTCATCAACATTTAAGATGGGTGACTTAAGCCACGGCATATTTAATGAGTTTGGTGATAGTTGCGTTTCAAAAGCAATTCCACCATGTTTTGGATAAGCAAGATTTGATTTACCAATGGTTGGATCCGGGAAGTGATTTCCGGTATAAACATGCATAGCACTAAGATCACTATGGATACTTAGGCTAATACCTGATTGCTTAGAATATAACTTAGCGACTAAATCATTTTGATCATTATTAATTAAGAAGTTATTGTCAAAACCTTTCGTTCGAATAACTTCAGCATAATTCATATGTAAATGATCTTTTAAGAGTGGATTACGGGTAAAGTCATAAGGGCTATCTAAACTGGCCTTTATTTCTTTTGTTGGAATTGACTCCTTAGTATTTGGCATATAGAAGTTTGAGTTAATGTAGAGATTATGATTATCAATCGTTGAATTATCTTGTCCATTAAGATTGAAATATGAGTGATTACAAATATTAACAATTGTCTTCTTATCAGTTGTTGCTTCTTGCTTAATTACTAGTTCATTATCTTTTAATAAATAAGTAATTGTTACAAATAAGTTTCCAGGAAAGCCATCAGAGAATTCTTGGATTTTTGTTTTTAATACAAGGTGGTCTTGACTAACGTCTGCTAAATCAAATAAACGTTTTTGTAAACCGTTTGATCCTGAGTGTAGGTTATTAGCAAAGTCGTTGGCTTCAAGATCATATGTCTTATCATCTATAGTTACTTTAGCATTTTCAATTCGGTTGGCATTTCTTCCAATCATTACACCATGATTGCCAGGGTTAGTAATATAATCGGCTAAGTTCTTATGGCCAAGGACAATATCTACTTCTGAATTATCTGGCTTTTTTACGATAAATTTTAAGATGGCAGCACCAAGGCTTGATATTTCTATTTTCAATAAATCATTTTCTAATATATAAGTGTTAATGTCTGATAATCTTTTCATAATAAAATCCCTCCTTATATAATTATAATACAAATTGGAACAATAAAGTAGGTTATATCTAGCTTTTAATGTAAACGTTTTACCCTAATAAGCATACAAATGCATATAAAACAAATGAAATGCTCATTTTAACTCAAAATCCCTTTAATTAATTTGTGAATTAAAGTATAATGTAATCATTATAACTGGGAGGTTTAATATGTCGAAAAAATTTATGTCAATGGATGGTAATACAGCCGCTGCACATGTTTCATACATGTTTACAGATGTTGCTGGAATTTACCCGATAACACCATCGTCAACGATGGCGGAACTTGTTGATGAATGGGCATCACAAGGAAGAAGAAATATTTTTGAGTCAGTAGTTAATGTTGTTCAATTACAATCAGAAGCAGGAGCTGCGGGAACAGTTCACGGTGCTTTACAAGCTGGTACTTTAGCAACTACTTATACTGCATCACAAGGTTTACTATTAATGATTCCAAACATATATAAATGGGTTGGTGAAATGTTACCAGCGGTATTACATGTTTCAGCAAGATCACTTGCAACACGTGCTTTATCGATCTTTGGTGATCACCAAGATATTTATGCAGTTAGACAAACTGGTGTAACAATGATTGCATCACACTCGGTACAAGAGGCAATGGACTTAGCAGGGGTTGCACATTTAGCGGCAATCAAATCATCTAGTCCAATGTTACACTTCTTTGATGGTTTTAGAACTTCACATGAGATTCAAAAAATTGAAGTCTTAGAAAAAGAAGATCTAGCACCATTACTTGATAAAGAAATGTTAGCTCACTTTAAATCAAGAGCACTTAATCCTCATGGTAATGCAGTAACACGTGGGGGAGCAGAAAATGATGATATTTACTTCCAAGGACGTGAAGCACAAAATACACACCACAATCAAATTGTTGATATTGTTGCTGATTACATGGAAGATATTTCAAAAATTACTGGTCGTCACTATGCACCATTTACTTACTATGGAGCAGAAGATGCAACGCGTATTATTATTGCAATGGGTTCAGTAACTGAAACTACGCATGAAGTAATTGATGAGTTAAATAAAAATGGTGAAAAAGTTGGGATGATTAAGGTTCATTTATACCGTCCATTCTCAGCTAAACATTTAAAAGCGGTTTTACCAGATTCTGTTACACATGTTGCGGTATTAGATCGTACAAAAGAGCAAGGTTCACATGAACCTTTATACTTAGATGTTGTTGCTGAATTCTCAGGCTATAAAAACGTTCAAAAAATTGTTGGTGGTCGTTATGGATTATCTTCAAAAGATACACAACCACGTGATATTAAAGCTGTATACGATCATTTATTAACTGAAAATCCACATACAGGCTTTACAATTTCAATCGTCGATGATGTTACTAACTTATCATTAGCTAGTGATCCTGACTTTGAAATAGATCATGACTATACATCATGCCTATTCTATGGTTTAGGTTCAGATGGTACAGTTTCAGCAAATAAGAACTCAATTAAAATTATCGGTGATAATACTGATTTATATTCACAAGCTTACTTTGCATATGACTCGAAAAAAGCTGGTGGAGCAACTCGTTCACACTTAAGATTTGGTAAAGATAATATCCGTTCAACTTACTATGTTGACCAAGCTGACTTTATCTCATGCTCACTTGATGCTTACGTCTTTAAATACGATATGATTAGACATTTAAAACCAGGTGGAACATTCTTACTTTCTACAACATTTACAGGTGAAGAATTAGTTAATCATATTCCAAATAAAGTTAAGAAGCAATTAGCTGATAAAAAAGCTAAGTTCTATATTATTAATGCAGTTGATTTAGCGGAATCAATTGGTATGGGTCGTCGTACGAATACGATCTTACAGTCTTCATTCTTTGCTTTAAATGAAGAAATTATGCCATACAGTGAAGCACTAGATTACATGAAGGCTGCAGCAACTGAAACTTACGGTTCAAAAGGTCAAGAAATTGTTGATGCTAACCACCGTGCGATTGACTTAGGTAAAGATGGCTTAGAAGAAATTACTGTTGATCCTGCATGGTCTGAATTAACGGTTATTGCACCTACAGGTACTGGTGATGATTACTTCGATAACTTTGCTAATGAAATTAACTCATTAAATGGTTATGATCTTCCAGTTTCAGCATTTATTGATAATGATGTTTTAGATGGATCACTTAGAAATAACGTTGCTTTTGATGAACACCGTCAAATTGCTACTCAAGTTCCGAAATGGATTCCAGAAAACTGTATCCAATGTGGATTCTGTTCATTTGTTTGTCCGCATGCGACAATTAGAACTTTCTTATTAACTAAGGAAGAATTAGATGCAGCACCAGTTGAGTTTGTTGAAACACTAAAACCAATGGGACCAAACATGGAAGACTTATACTACCGTGTTCAAGTTTCGCCTGATAACTGTGTTGGATGTTCACTATGTGCAACAGAGTGTCCAGGTAAGGGTGGTAAGAAAGCATTAGTTATGGTTGATGTTAATGAGCAAATGCATGAAGCACCATTAGCTAACTACTTATATAAAGAAACTGAATATAAATCAGATTATTTCTCAACAGATACAATTAAAGGTTCACAGTTCTTAAAACCTTACTTTGAAGTAAGTGCCGCTTGTGCTGGTTGTGGGGAAACTCCTTACTACCGTTTAGCTTCACAATTATTCGGTCGTGATATGTTAATTGCCAATGCGACAGGTTGTTCATCAATCTATTGTGGGTCTACTCCATCTTCAGTCTTTGTTACTGATGAAAATGATGAGGGGATTGCATGGGCTAACTCACTATTTGAAGATAATGCTGAATTTGGATTTGGTATGCAAATCGCGCAAGAAGTTAAATCAATGAAGATTGTTACAATCTTAGAAGATGCACGTACAGAAGTTGAGCCAGAATTATTAGAAGTAATTGATAAATACTTAGCTGTTAAGGGCGATCGTATTGAAGAGCGCTTCTTAGTTAAAGATTTATTAGCATTAGTTAAAGCTTCTAAATCAGAACGTGTTAAAGATGTTCTTGAGTTTGAAAAAGACTTAATTTCTAAATCTGTTTGGATTATTGGTGGAGATGGTTGGTCATATGACATTGGTTATGGCGGATTAGACCATGTTCTTGCGAATAAATTAGATGTTAACGTTCTAATATTAGATACAGAAGTTTACTCAAACACTGGTGGACAGTCATCTAAATCTTCAGCAGCAGCTTCAATTGCGAAATTCGCAGCTGGTGGTAAAGATGTATCTAAGAAAGATATTGGACAAATTATGATGACTTATGGTCACGTCTATGTTGCATCAATTTCAATGGGGGCTAACCGTATGCAAACGATTAAAGCCTTTAAAGAAGCTGAAGCATATCGTGGTCCATCATTAATTGTTGCTTACTCACCATGTATTGAACATGGAATCAAAGGTGGTTTAGCGAATCATCAAAACCGTCAAAAAGAAGCGGTTCAATCAGGTTACTGGACTCTATACAGATATAATCCTGAATTAGAAACTCCATTAACAATTGATTCACCAGCTCCTGACTTTGATAAGTATCAAGATTTCTTATTACAAGAGCGTCGTTACTCGGCACTATTTAATATCAATCCTGATAATGCGGCTGATCTATTTGATAAGTCGCGTCAAGATGCGGAATATCGTTATAATCGCTTAAAACATTTAGCAGGTAATTAAGCTTAAGCTACACATTCGTGTAGCTTTTTTTAAGTCTTGTTTGTATATTTCATAAAACTTCCTTATAATAGGTATAAGTATATTGAAAAGAGGGAACACATGCGCATCGGAATATTTACAGAAACTTTCACGCCAGATATTAATGGTGTGGTTACTTCAGTTGTAAGTTTGAAGAAAGCATTAGAAGCACATGGCCATGAGGTTTACGTTGTAACTAATCATGCCAACATTATTAAAACAGTCTATGATGAAGAAAATAGAATTTTAAGACTGCCAGGAATTAAATTGGATTTCTTATATGGTTATAAGATTTCAAGTCCAATTCAACTTCAAGCTAACAAAACAATTAAAGATTGGAACTTAGATGTAATTCATATTCAACAAGAGTTTGGAATTGGGACTTATGGACGTTTTTTAGCGTCACATTGGGAAATTCCACTTTTAAACACTTACCATACTACTTATGAGGACTATACTCACTATGTTAATATTCTCGATTCATCGTTAGTTGAGAAATTTTCTAAGAAGGTTGTTGAGATATATTCTAAGTCTTTTACAAAACGTTCAAATATTATTATATCCCCATCAGAAAAAACAAAAGAAATGTTAGAGGGTTATGGTATTAATAAGTTAATTAAAGTTATACCAACTGGTTTAGATCTTGAGAACTTTAATGTCGCTAATACTAGTGAAGCTGAAAAAGAGGAAATTATATCAAAATACAATATTAATCCAGATGATACTATCTTCACGTATGTTGGTCGTATTGCCAAAGAGAAATCAATTGATGAAGTAATTATTGCCTTTAGTGAGATTAAAGAAAAAGCGCTAAAAGCGAAATTATTAATTGTTGGCGGTGGGCCAGACTTAGATGATTTAAAGAAATTAGCAAGTAAGTTAGATTTAAATGATTATGTCTTTTTTGAAGGGCAAGTTGATTCAAGTGAAGTTGCGAAATACTATCATACAGCACATGCTTTTATTTCAGCATCAACAACGGAAACGCAAGGTTTAACTTATATTGAGGCTTTAGCGTCCGGATTAGCGGTCTTTGCTAAGGAAGATGATGTTTTAAATCAAATAGTTATAGAAGGTGAAACGGGCTATTTCTTTGCAGATTCAAGTGAGTTAGCAAGTAAGATCGAAACATTTATCAAACATCCAGAAGTAAAAGAAGAAATCTATCAGAACGCATTAGCTATGTCCAAGAAATATTCCTTAGAAGAATATTACAATAAGATTATTGAAACCTATAAGGAAGCGATAGAAATTGAAGAAAATGAAAAAAATTACTTCGATTAATGTTACTAACAACTATGTTCAGATTAATCTAAGTGATGCTAGTGCTTATAAAATATCAGATAATGATTATTTTGATTTTAAATATAAGGCTAATGATCCAGTAGATCTAGAACTAGAAAATCAATTGAAACAACAAGCTAACTATCATGCCGGTTATATGAGTTCCTTAAACAAACTTAAGTATAAGGATCGCACTGAGTATGAAATCAGAGCTCATCTTTATGATGACTTTAAGCTCTTAAAAAATGAAGTCGATGCGATCCTTGATAAACTTATTTACTATGATTTTATTAATGATGATCGCTACACAAAAGATTTAATCGAAAATAATCAATTAAAGTATTATGGTTACAATAAGATTAAATCAAACTTAATTAAAGTTTATATTAATTCAAATCGAATTAGTGAGTTTTTAGTTTACAATTATGAAGTTGAATATGATCTAGCTTTTGAATTTGCTAGTAAAACTTTAAATTCAATTAAGAATAAAACAAAGATTCAAACCGAAAATACCCTAAAACAAAAATTAGTTTATCGTGGGTTTAATAGTGATGTAATCAATAATGTAGTCTCGGCCTTAGAAGTAAGTGTTGATAGCGACATTGAGTATGGATTACTAATTAAAGAGTACACAAAAGCAGAGCGACGCTATAGTCGCAAGTATTCTGACTATGAACTAAAAACACGAATAATTAATTTTTTACTGTCAAAAGGGTATAATTATTCTATGGTTCAAACTGTAATGGAAGAAATGGAGAAAGAAAATGACTAAAGTATATATAAAAGATTTTGAAGAAGGGCTAAGAATTAACGAATCCCTACTAATAGTGAATGTAACTAAGGGATTAACTAATGCTGGGGCAACTTATTTAAATATTGAGTTTCAAGATAATACTGGCACAATTGATGCAAAATTATGGGATGCTAATGAAGAAAATATCGCAATTGCCGCAATTGGTTCTGTAATTCAAGTAAATGGTGACGTGCTACTTTACCGTAATAATTTACAACTAAGAATTAATAAAATTTCGTCACTGGCACAATCAGAGTATGAAATTACTGACTACTTAAAAGCATCACCAATTGAAAGACCAGTTTTAGAAGATGAAATTTATTCATTTATTGAACAAATTGATAATGAGAATCTCTTCGCAATTACAAATAAGATTGTTCGAGAAAATGCTAATGACTATTTCACATATCCAGCTGCATCACGTATTCATCATGAATTCGTTGGTGGATTAGCAACGCATGTTTTAGGTATGCTAAAAATTGCTGAAACACTAGTTAATCTTTATCCACTAATTAATAAGAGTTTATTATACTCAGGAATTGTACTGCATGACTTTGGAAAAACGACGGAACTTTCAGGTCCAATTTTAACGCAATATACAACTGCTGGTAAATTATTAGGCCATATCTCAATTATGCAAGCAGATCTATTAGACTATGCTAAGCAATTAGGGATTGAAGATAGTGAAGAAATTATGTTACTTCGTCATCTAATCCTTTCACACCACGGTGAATATGAATATGGATCACCAGTACTACCACTAGTAACTGAAGCAGAACTATTAACATTTATTGATAATATGGATGCCCGTATTAACATGTTAGAAAAAGCGATGGACAATATTGATGCGGGTGAATTTACTCCAAGAATATTCTCTTTAGAAAATCGTGCTTTCTACAAACACAAATTGTAGTATAATTTAGTTATTAAGGATGGTGAGTTTTATGAAGAAATCTAAATCAATAATCATGGCATTACTTTTGGCCTTAGTCTTTTTATTTGCTAACCCAAGTCAAATTAATGCTCTAGATAATTTTGAAATTAACGATTTACAGGTAAGTATTTTTGTTAATGAAGACGGATCTTACGATATTGTTGAGAAATATCAAATGAATTTTACGGCTCCGGCTTTAGGCTTTTATCGTGATATTCCCTCCTACTATAAAATGCGTTTTACTGATGAGAATACAACTTATAATAAAAGATACTATTTCCCAATCTCTAATATTGAATTAGAAGGGGATGTCTATTATGTTGAAGATACAGTCAATGGTAAGCAAATTGTGGTTGGACCAGATGATGGACCAAGATTTACTGGCTTAAAAGACTATGTCATTAAATATAAAATTTTAAGTCAATCACTTGATCTACCTAGTCAAAAAGAAGCTTTCTTCTTAAACTTAGTAGCTGATTGGACAGCACCAATCCATAACTTTAAAGCTAGTGTTGAATTTGAAAACCCAGTTGCAAATCAAAATCTAATTGTTAAAGGTCAAACTTTTAATCAAGAACTAGACCTTAACTGTGCAAGTAATGCTAAAGGCTTTACTTGTGAGTATAATGATACGATGATCTTCTATCCCGGTAATGGGATTACTGCAAACCTGCCATTAGCTGATGACTATTATAATCGATCACAATCATCAGTAGCATATTTCTTATATGTAATAATTGGGCTTAGCTTACTAGCACTTGCTTTAATCTTTAAGCTCTTTGTTAGTCCAGCGCTACCTCTAATCAAAAAAGTTATGTTTACGGCTCCTAAAGGCTTTAACGGTCCAATGATTACCAGTGTCTACAAATCGATGGTAACAATGACTGATGCGCAATCAATTATCTTTGAATGGGCATCAAAAGGTTATATCTTAATTGATGAGCGAGAGGATGGCTTATACTTTAAGAAATTAACTGAGATTAATACCAATAATAATTCAGAAGCTAAATTATTTAATACACTCTTTACCGATATGGAATTTGTCTCAACTAAGGATTGGAAGAAACTTGGTGCTTATGAAGCATTCTCAAGTTTTATGGCTTCACTAACAGTTGAAGTTAAGAAAATCGTTGAGATTAGTGATAAGAAATCATATGCGCAAGCAACTATCTTATCTATCCTAAGTGTGCTAGCAATGTATATATTTACGATTGTCGCTGTGAATAAAACGATTCAATCTTATTCAACCTCAGCACTATTAGCGCTAATCTATCTCGCAGTAGTCTTAGTCGGCTTTATTATCTTTAGACCAATGCTATCGGCAGCGATTAAGAA
Organism: Erysipelothrix sp.; assembly: GCA_012735275.1. Taxonomy (GTDB): domain Bacteria; phylum Bacillota_I; class Bacilli_A; order Erysipelotrichales; family Erysipelotrichaceae; genus JAAZDN01. The sequence goes on along the minus strand of JAAYHR010000017.1, from coordinate 8,134 downwards.
TGGAGAATCTAAGTACAATTTCATTTTCACAATTATATTTGGAATCTTTGCTTACTTTGCGATGTCATTTATGGCTAAGCTAACTATCTATGGTATTCGCTTAGATACTTTCTATTATCCATTTATAATGGCACTAATGGCACTAGCACTCGCAACTGCAAGCTTTATTGGTCGTAGAACGCAAGCAGGATCTGATGTTTATGGTGAGATCCTTGGACTAAGAGACTTTATTAAGTATGCTAAAGTCGATGAGTTAAAAGTTATGCAAGCGGAAAACCCATCTCTTTACTATGATGTACTTCCATATGCTTATGCCTTCGGTATGTCTGATCTTTGGTCAAATCACTTTAAGACACTTGAAGTTCCAAGTTCACAATATTACCGTTCTTATAACCCATCTTTATCAAATTATTTAATTATGCGATCAATGATGAATTCGATGAATTCTTCAATGCGCTCCTTTACTCCACCTCCAACGCAATCGCGTAGCGGTGGTGGATCCTTCTCTGGTGGCGGCGGATTCTCCGGTGGTTTCTCCGGCGGTGGGGGTTTCGGTGGTGGCGGCGGTGGCGGTCGTTAATGAATTAAAGAGCTATTAGCTCTTTTTTCTTTGTGAAAATAACATGCCTATTATCAGTTGTAAACCTAAAGTAGTCTCATTTACTGATAATAAGTAAACTTTCGACATCACACAAACTATATAAAAGTAATGCATTGACTGTATTAGGTTGAATATGTATAATTTTATATAGTATTTTAAGACAGTTTTAATTTAGGGGGCTAAGTATGCAAGTATTTAATAGTGTGGATGATTTAATTCAATCCAGCAGGGAATTTCACTTTATGGATGCTGAACTTATAACAAGTAATATTGTGAACTGCTTCGGTAACAAAGAGATTAAGAGCTATCAAGTGTTAGCTGATAAATACACTAATCCAATATTTTCTTTCTGGATTGATACGACTCGTTATGTCTATCGCTATCCTAGTGATAAGACGCTTGGAATAATTGATCGCGAAACTGAGAAGATTGCGAATGATATCGCAGAAACACTTGGTTTAGATAATTCAGGTATCTGGATGAATAATGATGGTCATAAGATTAGTCGTTATATCGTTAATTATCGTTTCTTTGACTATGAAGTCAAAAAGGATATCGAACTAGCATTAGATATGATGCATACCTTACATGATTCTGGCCAATTAACTGGAACACCATATGATATTATGGGCGAAATTGATCGTTTATGGGCGCAAAACAAAGATTATGCTACAAGTGTCTTCACGAATATCTTCTCAATTAGAAAAGCCGTTAAGAGTATTTATGAAGATCTAGATTATGATAACGCAGAGAAGGTTCTCTGTCATAATGATATTTATGCACGTAATGTCTTAATTACCTTTGACGTTAATTATTTAATCGATTGGGAATTTTCCAAAGATGGTCATCCGGCTTTTGATTTAGCAAGTCTCTTTATCTCATCTGAATATTCTGACTATGAAATCAATCGCATCTTAAAAATGTATCTCCGCCATGAGTTTGATGATAAGATTATTAAAGAATATTATTCATACTTTGCTGTAGCAACTTTATTCTGGCTACTCTGGGCACTAAACCTAGATAAGAATGGTCGCGATATGGAAACTGAAATTAAGCAATATCATAAACATCTAATGAAATTTATAAAAAAAGTTAAATCACTTTCTTAAGTACAGCAAACGCTGTACTTTTATTATGGTTTCTTTTAATTATTACGAATAATAGTTAAAAGGGGTGAAGTATGCGCTATATCATTGTCTTAACTATTATTCTACTCTTAATTATTAATCGACCAATAAAATTTAATGATTTAGAAAAATTGAAAGATCAAAATATTCAAGTTGAAGTTAAAGGCCACTTAAATAATCCTGGTATCTTTGAACTTGAACATCGTACCCAACTAAGCAGCTTACTTGATCAATTAGATTTAAAAACAGATAGTGATTATTCGCATTTAAATCTTAATCGCCATCTCTTACATAAGGATGTGATTTTGATCAATCAAGTTAGCGCGCAAAAATTAGTCTCAATTAATGGCGCAAGTCTTGATGAACTAATGACTCTTAAAGGCATTGGGAAAGTTATGGCTGAACGCATAATTGATTATCGCGAGAATATTGGTCCCTTTAAAGCACTTGAAGAGATTAAGAATGTGAAAGGAGTTGGCGATAAAGTATTCGAAAATATCAAGGATTATATCAGCTTATAAGAAATCGGGCTTACTTAATTCATATAACCATGCTATTTATTCTCTATACATATAATTATTCCAAAATATTATCATTAACTTTAACAATCAGTTTCATACTCTTTTTTATTAAACGCTACAAACTCCAAGCAATTATCTTTATTTGCTTAATTACACTTTTCTTTATGCAAGTAAGTAATACTTATCAAAACAAGCCACCAAGTGATTATCAGGGTCAAGTAATAGCCATTAGTCCTAGTTACTATCAAGTAAAACTTAAGGATCAAGTGATTCTCTTATATAGTAAAGTAGATTTAAATTTTGGTGATCAGATAAGTTTTAATGGACAGTATCAAAATATAAAGTCAGTATCAAATACTTTTGCTTATAACTTTCAAAAAACTATGAACAATCAAGCGATCTTTTATCAAATCAAAACAGATGATGTAAATATTGAAGCAAGTAAGAGTAATTATAAAAGTAAATTGTTTAATCGGATTAATCAGATTGCTAACCCTGAATACTATCAAAAATTAATTCTTGGTATAAACACCTTTGATAGTGAACTAAAGCTTAGCCAAATTATTATCTCATCTGGTGTAATGATTCAATCTTTAATACGATCACTACGGAAGATCTTAGCGATTTACTTTTATGATGATAATTTTGATTATTATGAAATTATACTTTATGTCATTCTAGCGCTTACCTATCAGAAGTATGCATTTTATACATTCTTAGCCTTAAGAATTATTTTTCGTCACTTATCGCTTTCAAGATTAGATAAATTCTCGCTAGCCGCAGCATTAACACTATTTATCTTTCCAACATTTGGCTTCTCAATGGCCTTTATTGTCGTCGCTCTTTTTCAATTTGTCTACATTATTAAACGTGAACCACGCTCATTTTTTGTCGCTAGTCTAATTATGCTACCGCTATCCTTAAGAATGAATTATGAAGTTTCATTACTTCAGATTATTATCTATCCCTTGATTCGAACTTACTATTCATTCTTGTTTCTAATTGCCTATATTGATTTAATCTTACTGACTAATTTTTCCTATAAAATCTTTACGACATTTAATCTATCTTTTGACTATTTTAAAATTACTGGTCATTTACCACTGATACTTCTACTAGCTTGGATCATAATTTCTTTAAGACTCTTACAAGCGTTTAAGTTTTATAAAGTCATCTTACTTACAACAATACTAATTATTAATCAGTATCAACTAATCTTTAGTCCAAGTTTTATTTATCATCAGTTATATGTTGGACAGGGGGATGCGACGCTTTTAACTTATCCCTTTAAAGTTGAGGTAACTTTAATTGATACGGGATCTCCCTTTAATCAGACCAAGTTACAATCGGCTTTAAATTATTATGGGATTAAGACAATTCAAAATTTAATTATTAGTCATGATGATGCTGATCATGCCGGAAATCTTGATTACTTAAATAATAATTACACAGTTAAGCATATTATTCGTGAAGTTGGCACTTATGATTTCTATCAGCTTAAGCTTAACAACTATGCTTATGATAGTGATGATGAGAATGATTCGAGTCTAATTACATACTTTGTCGTTAATGATATTGCTTATTTACTACTTGGAGATATATCTAAGGAAGTTGAAGTTAAGTTTTTACAAGATAATTATGATCTTGACTATCATGTTTTAAAACTGGCTCATCATGGCTCAAATACTTCAACATCAAATGAAATATTAGATAATGATTCCTTAAAACTCTTAATAAACTCATCGGGATTAAATAATATGTATAATCATCCAAGTCCCAAAGTGCTTGAGCGAATTAATCATCATGGTTTATTATTAGTCGATACCCAGGATTTAGGTGACATCTTAATTAAGCATTTTGCAAGGTCGACTTACCTTTCAATTAAGAGGTGATTTTGTTATAATATTTGCAGGTGATTATATGAATTATGCGCTTTTAGCAGATAGTGAGTTACTAGTAAAAAAAGAGTTGAACAAACTAATAAATAAGTATGAGGGTAAGTATGATTGTGACATTATTGAATATGATGGCAATATTAAAGATTTTAATATTGAATATTTAGTTAATGATTTAAATACACTACCTTTTTTACATGAACACCGCATTGTAATTCTAAATAATCCACTTTTTTTAAGTGCTAAGGGATCTTTAAGTGACGCTGATGTAAATACTCTCGATGAATACTTAAAGAATCCAGCTGACTTTTCAAGTCTAATTATTTATGTCGATAATTTTAAGATTGATCGTCGCAAGAAAATTGCGAAATCAATTATCAAAAACTGTGAACTTTATGAGCCACCACAGGTAGATGAATCAATGATCAAGGGAATTATTGAAAAAGATTTATATCAAGCAAAAATAAATATCAATAATCAAGCGCTAGCTGAACTAGTCAATCGCTTAAGTGATAACTTTGAAAACTGGGATAATGAGTTAGAGAAGTTAGTTCTCTATGGTAAGACTGATCTAAACTTAAATGATATAAAACTTTTAGTTGCTGAATCAGAACATGATAATATATTTGATTTAGTCAATAGTGTTCTGGAAAAGAACTTAAAAACCAGTGTAAGTACTTTTAGATCATTACCTAACAAAGCTAGTGAGCCAATTGCCTTAACTATGTTATTAGCAAGTCAATTTCGCTTAGTTCATCAAGTCGCAACCTTAGCTAAAGATCGTATGGAAAATCAAGCGATTGCCAGTGAATTAAAAGTTCACCCATATCGCGTACAAATTGCTAGAAAAATATCGAGAAAATATTCAACTAATGAGATTTTATCGGTATTAGATCGACTATCATCCTTAGAACAAAACATTAAGGGTGGTCGCATAAATCCAAATATTGGATTTGAGTTATTCTTAATCGAGGTGTGTACAATATGAAATCATTAAAAGAAATATATAAGATTGGACCAGGTCCGTCATCAAGTCATACATTAGCGGTTCAAAGAGCCTGCTTACTCTACCTAGAACACTATCCAAATGTAAAGTCATTAAAGATTGAGTTATTCGCATCCTTAGCCTTTACAGCAGAAGGACACCACACATATTCAATTATCGAGAAGTGTTTTCCAAATCAAGAAGTAGAGATTACATCAAACACCGGTAAATGGCGTCATCCTTATGCTACGGCCTTAGATATTACAGGCTATGATGAGAATGGAAATAAACTTCAACTATGGGAAGTCGCATCAGTTGGTGGTGGAACGATAAAAATCATTGATCATGACTTTGGATTTGAAGATGATATTTACCCACACACATTCTTTGAAGACGTTAAAGTCCATTTAAAAGAAAATAAGCAAAATTTATATGATTATGTCCTCGAGTTTGAACCAGATATTGAAAACTATATGGACGCAATTGTTGATCAAATGCTAAAGACAGTTCAAACGGGGCTATCAAGAACAGGATTACTTCCAGGTAGATTAAAAATAGGTCGTGTCGCTGGTGATTTATTAATGAAGGCTAAACACCTAAATGATAAAGCAGAATCACATAAGCTCTTAATGATGGCCTATGCTTATGCCGCAAGTGAAGAAAATGCTTCCGGTGGTATTTGTGTTACTGCTCCAACCCTTGGGGCATCAGGCGTCCTTGCTGCACTTGTCTATCATTACTATCACGATTTAAACTATTCAAAGAGCCAGTTAATTGAAGGACTCTGTGTCGGTGGAATCTTTGCTAATATCATTAAAGAGAATGCAACACTAGCTGGATCAGAAGGTGGCTGTCAAGCAGAAATCGGATCAGCATGTGCCATGGCTTCAGCGATGATCAGCCACTTAAATGGCGCCAATATCCAAACAATTGAATATGCAGCCGAAATTGGAATTGAACACCATCTCGGACTAACATGCGATCCAATCGGTGGTTATGTAATTATTCCATGTATTGAAAGAAATGCAGTTGCACTACTAAGAAGTTTCGATTCAGCACTCTTATCTGAACAACTATCAGATATTAGAAAAAATAAAATTACTTTCGACTCAGTCGTAAGAACAATGAACTATACTGGAAAAATGATAATTCCAGAGTTAAGAGAGACATCACTAGGAGGACTTGCGAAAGAAGTCGTCTTCGATAGTGAAGATAAATTATAATTAAAGATAATGATCAAAAAATACGCTTACACCTAGACTCGTCTACACAAAAAATGTATTTTTTAGTATAATAGATTAGTATATAAAGTTTAGGAGCGGTAATATGAAAATATCAAAACCATTAATTTGGACATTTATTATTTCCATAATGATAACTACTTTCTCAACACAAATATTCGCAGCTAGTGAAAAAGAGCTTGAATATAATCCTGTTGAAGATAGTAACTTTTTTATGGGTTTAGATGAAGAAGGTAACATTATTAATATGTATACTGAAGATCTAGAGCCAGAAGTAGCAATCGGCGCACCTATGGCACTTAACGACGAAGAAGATCAATTTGTTGCTTACGATAAATCAGCAGACAAAGTTCTTGAAACTTTCGATAATCAAAAAGATGCAGATGCTTATTTAGCAACAAGAAAAACTGATCAGAATATCATTGTTTATAATAATAACGTAACTCATAACTTAAATTATGGAGTTGTAAATTTTCGTATTAAAGGTATAAGAAGTAACACTAATTTCATTGAAGAAAAAACAGGGTTTTCAAGATATACAAATGGTCAGTACGGAGCTGACGCAGTATTCTTAGGTTATACAAATGATGGTAAAGTAAGATTTAAGTTAGCCGGAGTTGTTGGTGTAGTAGAAAAAGATCAAGTTCAACTTGTAGAGTATTCTGATACTAAAATAATATCAAAGTATTACACTGTAGATGATCGAATTTATCATGGAATTGTAAATGATATTAATGCAACTAAATATGCTTCTCAACAAGATGTAGGAGTAAAACCATCCTACTTACAGAATGGTAAGAACTACTATTCATATGATGGACATTATTTCTACGAAACATTTCATAAAATGGCTGATGATTATAAAAATGGAACTTATGCTAACGCAGTAAATCCTAAAAATCCATATTATAATTATTACCAATTCTTAAGTCACCGATCAGAATCAAGCATTACTGCAGAGCAAATAGACAAGTATTTTAAAGATAGTAATAATACTGGTGAAAAGAGTAAATTACATGGTACCGGTAAAGCCTTAAAAGAAGCTGAAGCTAAGTACGGTATTAATGCACTTCTAATAATTGGGGTAGCTATTAATGAGAGTGCATGGGGTAATAGCCGTTATGCTATAGAAAGAAACAACTTGTTTGGCCATGGCGCAGTTGACAGTAATCCAGATAGTGCTGTTAAATATGCCAGTTCAGGAGATAGTATAATTGCTCACGCATCTAAATATTTATCAGATGGTTACTTAGATCCATGTGACTGGACAGTTGCTAATGATGGGTATTCAAATAGATGTACAGGCGGAAGATATAACGGTGGTCACCTAGGTGATAAGCGTTCAGGTTCAAACGTTATGTATGCCTCAGATCCTTATTGGGGTGAGAAAGCAGCTTCTCAAGTTAACCGAATTGAAAAAGATGGTTATACAAAAGAGAAACGCGAGCAAATCGGAGTTCTTTTAGATAGTAGTAATCTTAATGTAAGAAAAGAAGCAGATACAAAATCTACATTACTATACAGAACTAGACCAGGTGATAGTATTAGTTTCAAAATACTAGGTACTGTAAAAGGTGAAATGGTTGAAGGGTCAGATGTTTGGTACAAAATTCAATCAGATCCAGTTCTAGACAAAACTAGATCAAAATTATTACAAAATACGAGTACACAAATTAACGAGTATGACATGAAAAATATGTATGGATACATCCACGCATCTTATGTTCATATAATTGATAAAGAAATTGTACCACCAACAAAACC
>JAAYHR010000016.1 GCA_012735275.1 Erysipelothrix sp. | reverse complement strand
ACCAGAAATCTGATCAATATCTTTTACATACTTAATTAATTCTTCAAATGATAATCCATGAATATGTAAAGCTGCGATGGCCGCCAAAAGATTAGATAAATTAAATTTAGCAACTAGATTAGTTTCAAACTCATATGCCTCTTCTTTATATAGCAGTGTAAATTTCGTTGAATCAATTGAATATTCAGCATCGATGGCACGATAATCAGCCGGTTGATCAATAGCATAAGATACCTTATTAATAATATCCGTCTCCATTAATCGCTCACCTGATGGATCATCAATATTAATTATGGCCCACTGTTTATCTGATAAGTTTTCAAATAGTTTAGCTTTAGCAAAGTAATAGTTTTCCATCGTTCCATGATAATCTAAATGCTCATGCGATAAGTTTGTAAAGATTGCATAATCATATTCTAGCGAGTCTACACGTCTTTGGATTAAAGAGTGCGAAGAAACTTCGGTCGCTAATGCTGTAACATTCTCATTAACCATATCAGCCATAATCGAATGGAAATCAATTACTTCTGGTGTTGTATATTTTGCCGCAATAGTTTTATTATTGTAAGCAATATTAATTGTACCGATATAACCAGTATTTTCTTTATGATTTAAAATATCAGTAATAATTGATGCGACTGAAGTTTTCCCATTTGTTCCCGTTACCGCAAATATTGATAACTTGGATGAAGGATTATCATAAAATTTTGAGGCTGCGATATTTAAAGCACTATCGACATCTTCTACTTTAATATAAGTAATATTGTCCTGATAAGTTTTTAAGTCATCAGAGTGAACGATTGCGACCGCACCACTTGCTATCGCAGAATCACAAAAATTATGGCCATCATTTACAATACCCTTAACACAAAAGAAGAGTCCATTTTCTACCCTTACTCTTGAATCGGTAAATAGCTGATCAATAATTAATTCAGATTCAGTTGCAACTAATTCATTTAGTTTCATCATTAAAACCCCCGTAACTTTTTAAACTTCTTGATAATTTCTTAGCTAATCGCTTAGCTACAATCTTTTCATTAACTAAATATGTCATAAATTCATAAGCATCAAAGTCTAAGAGTATCTCAGCTAACTTTCTTACTTGGCGCTCATTAATATGATAACCTAAACCAAAACTATCTTTAATCACATTTTCTTGATCACGATGATCAACAAGATAGAAGCGTTTGATATCTGCCTTAAAGATTACATAGGCATGATCATTACTTAATAGGTAATCGATTTTAGCAAAGCCAGCTTCTAGTGGCTTAATACCATACTGATTGTCGATGACTAACGGCTTATAATTATATAAGTATTTACGATAGTTCTCATTGTCAAACATTAACATATCATGATTATAGTAAGCATTGATTAGCGGTTCAAAGAAGCTAATAAACATGCGCTTATCATCAACCATAAAGGCTGGTAGTTTATCAGTTAGTTTATCTAGTTCTTGATATAAAAGAAAGTGTTTTTCTTTATAAGCTATTACATTCCAAATTTCTCTTAAGTCTTCTTTAATTTCAAAAAACTTGGCTTTAATGGCTTCCATATTCTCATATGAGCTAACTTTAACTTGAAAATCAAGATAGTCAAAATCATCCTTAACAAGCATGGCTAATCCTTGCTCAGCAAAAACTTTATTATACTTTAAAACTAAAGCCTTAGCTTCAGTTTGATTATACATATAGTTCTTATTATACTTGTTAATTAATTTAAATATTTTCTGCATTCTATCCCTACTTATATATTTATGATTTCACATCAATTTTTGCGCGACAGTTTGAACATGTCACAATAATCTTCCCTTTTTTACGTGGTACTCTTAATTGCTTTAAGCATGATTTACACATTAGGTATTTATATTCACGATCAGTAAGGTTTAATTTAATAATTTTAAATCTTACTTTCGCTTTTCTAATTAAACGTGTATATAGTGCTAACTCTCTTAAACGCGCTGATCTTTTATTCGATAATGTTCTAATTAAAGATAGCGTTAGTAAGAATAAAGCTATAAAGCTAAATACTCTATTTTTATAAAATAATGTTATTACAAAGGAAACGATTGCTAAATAGTAAATATGTTTTGAAAGTAAATCAAAACCATAGGCATTTCTAAAATAGTTTTGAATTTTCTTTTTCATTATTCTTCACCTGTTTCAGCTAACTGCATTAACTTCTTAAGTTCAAATGGTTTTAAACGACGGTACTCCCCAATGTCTAAGCCATCTAACTTTAAGAATCCAAATTGCTTACGGTGTAATCTCACAACTGTCACGCCTAAAGCTTCAAACATACGTTTAATCTGACGGTTACGCCCTTCACGAAGTGTAATCGTTAAGTTAGTCATTTGCTTATTCTTATCGTAATTACGAATCTTAATACGAGTTGGTAGTGTCATATAGTTGTCTAACATAATTCCTGATTCAAGTTTTTTAATCATAGCAACTGTAACAATCTTGTCTAAGACAACATCATATACTTTATTAATTTCAAACTTAGGGTGAATCATTGCATTTGTAAACTCACCATCGTTAGTTAACATTAATAGTCCCGTAGTATTGTAATCTAGTCTCCCAACTGGATAAATACGGTTCTCATCAGCAATCATATCAACGATAACTGGACGATTTCGATCATCAGAAACACTTGATAAGACTCCTTTTGGTTTATTAATTAAGTAGTAGACATTTTCTTCTTTATCTAATACAACGCCATTGACCATAATTTCATCTTTAGGACCAACTTTAGTTCCAAGTTCACTGACAGTTACGCCATTAACTTTTACTTTTTTATTAGTAATTAATACTTCTGCTTTTCTTCTTGAAGTATAACCACTCTCTGCAATTGCTTTTTGCAATCTTATTTTATCACTCATATAAATCCATCTCCATCTGGTCACTATAATCCGGTAAATCCGGTAATTCATCAATACTAATCAATTTAAATATATCTAAGAACTCTTTGGTCACGCCATAAAGAATCGGCATGCCTGGTGCATCAGCACGTCCTACTTCCATAATTAGATCACGTAATGCTAAACGTCTTAACATCGCATCTGATCCAACGCCACGAATTTCTTCAATTTCAACACGGGTAATTGGTTGCTTGTAAGCAATAATTGCTAAAGTCTCTAAAGCAGCTGGTGATAAATTATTCTTCTTCGTTGTTTGGAATAAAGCTTGGGCATGTGGATGAATAATTGCTTTTGAGACAAATTTATACATTCCACCGTAATTAACAAGTTCAATTCCATGTTGCTCAGATCGATAATCTTCTTTTAATTCATCAAGGACTACAATTACTTCATGTTTTGGCGTCGCTAATAACTTAGCTAAGTCATCATCAGTAATTCCTTCATCGCCATTTACAAAGATTAGGCCCTCAACAATTGCTTTAATATTTTCTTCCATTATTCACTCCACCTCAACCATATTTCACCCTTATCATCAATTACATAAGTTAATAGATTTAATCTAATCAAGTCTAAAATCGATAAAAAGGATATTACGAAATTTTGAATATCGCGGGTATCACTTACAACCTCACTAAATGAGAATGATCGATCATAAGTTTTAAAGCGCTCTTTGATTGCGACAACGCGATCATCAACACTTAACTCACGGTGCGTTATTCTTGTTTCAAAAGGATTCTCTAAATTGATCCTTTGCATTAAACGATCCATTGCTTTAATTAAATCAGTAACATTACCTTCTAAAGGTAATTCCTCAACATCATCCATAAAGCCTTCGACAATTGCTTCCGCCGAAACGGAAAGACTTTTCTCACGTTCTAAGTAAAGACTCTCTAATTGACTCGATGCTTCCTTAAATTGTTGATACTCAAGTAGCCTTTTAACTAAGAGATCATGTGGATCTTCTTCATAGTCAGCTTCCATCTTTTCAACTTCTTTTGGTAAAAGTCTTTTACTCTTGTGCTCAATCAAAGTTGCAAGCATAGTCATATACTCGCTTGCAACTTCTAGATGAATGGTAATCGCTCGATTAATAAAAGTAATATACTGTTCAGTTAATTCTACTATATCTAAATCAAATAAATCAAGTTCTTGCTTAGATATTAAATGGAGCATTAGATCTAGAGGACCTTCAAACTCTTCTATTGACACTTCAAATTTCATACTTGCCTCTCAATCTATAAAACTTTGTAAATAATTGGCTCTTTAATAACAGCTTGTTCTGAATATGTATAAGCTGTATACAATTCATCAATCCAAGCATCACTTAAATCTTCATCATGATAGATCGTAATTAAGTCTTGACCCGCTTCAATGTAGTCAGCAACTTTTACAGCAAGTTCTAAACCAACTGCATAATTAATATCTTCTTCAGCACTGGCACGACCAGCCCCAAGTTGCATCGCTAACTTACCAAGTTCTGAAGCTTCAATTGCTTGAATATATCCACTATTTTTTGACTTTAAAACTGTTACATACTTGGAACTTGGAAGTAGTGATAAATCATCAACGATATCACCATTACCACCTTGGGCAATAACTAACTGTCTAAATTTTTCTAAAGCCGAGTTATCAGCCATGGCTTTTTCACTCATTTTAATACCCTCTTCAACGCTTAAAGCAATACCTGCTTGATTAAGCATGATTCCAGCACTAACATTACATAATTCAACTAAGTCACTTGGACCTTGATTTTTAAGGGTTAATATTGATTCTTTAATCTCTAAGGCATTACCAATCGCGCGCCCTAAAGGTTCATTCATATTGGTAATCATGGCTCTAACATTCTTATTTAAATGTTGGCCAATATCAATCATTACGCGTGCTAACTCTTCGGCAGCAGCTTTAGTTTCCATAAAGGCACCATCACCGTATTTAACATCTAATAAAATTGTATCAGAACCTGATGCTAACTTCTTAGACATAATACTTGCGGCAATTAATGGTAATGAATCGACGGTTGCTGTTACATCACGCAGTGCATAGATAGTTTTATCAGCTGGTACACTGGCTTCTGTTTGGCCAAGAATTGCCAAACCGATATCATTGACCTGATCAATAAATTCTTGACTAGTTAGTGAAACATTATATCCTGGTATTGATTCTAACTTATCTAAGGTACCACCCGTATGACCAAGGCCACGGCCTGACATCTTAGCTAACTTAGCTCCATTGGCTGCAACCAGCGGTGATAGAACCATAGTTGACTTATCGCCAACCCCTCCAGTTGAGTGCTTATCAACCTTAACACCATCGATTGATGAAAGATCAATTATTGAACCTGAATTAAGCATTGCCATTGCGAGATCACTAGTTTCTTCAACATTCATCCCTTTAAGAACAATCGCCATTAAAAGTGCACTTGTTTGATAATCCTTAACGGAATTATCCATTAAGCCATCAATCCAAAAATTAATTTCTTGACTCGATAAAGCTAATCCTTGTTTCTTCTTTTCAATAATATCCACAATCCGCATAAATTGATCTTCCTTTCTTAATATAATTCACTAATACTAGTATTATTATAACATATTAAGATAAAGTAAACATTGGACAAATATTTTCAAATTGCTCCTATAATAAGCTATTTAACAAAATAAAACATCCTATCTAATATTAATTAACATAGATAAGATGCTTAATTGTTATTTAATTCTTTTATATGATTTCACGGTGAAATCAGTATATTCCTTTAAATCACTAATTTCAAAATCCTCATCATTAAATTCAGGGAAAACAGTATCCGATGGCCAATCGCCATTAACATAAGAAACAATCATTTCACTTGTATATGGTAGAAACTGTTTATAAATTGAAGCACCACCACAAACATAAAATACTTGATCAGAATCTTTATATTGATTAATAAATTCTTCAAGATTACTAATCCACTTCACATTTTCACTCTCACTAACCGGTGCTGATGATAATACATAAGTCACACGTTTTGGTAGTGGTTTTTTTAAGCCATTAAAGGTTGTTGTACCCATAATAATATTTGAATTAAGAGTAACATCTTTAAAGTGCTGTAAGTCTTCTGGAATATCCCAAGGCATCCATCCTTCGTATCCAATTGTTTTATTCTTATCAAAAGCTACGACAATTTTAAACATTAGACTGCGATATCGCCTTTAATGCCTGGATGTGACTGATAATCTTCTAATGTGAAATCTTCCATTGTAAAGTCAAAGATATTTGTAACCGCTGGGTTAACAACTAACTTAGATAAAGCCATTGGCTCACGAGATGCTTGCAGGTTAACTTGATCAAAATGATTTGAATAAATATGGGCATCACCAATTGTATGAACAAACTCTTTCGCTTGATAACCGGTAACTTGCGCAATCATCGTAAGTAAGATGGCATATGATGCAATATTAAATGGAACACCTAAGAAAACATCTGCAGATCTTTGGTAAAGTTGGCATGATAAGTATTTTTTATCAGCCGAAACATAAAATTGCATAAAGGCATGACATGGTGGCAGTGCCATATTATCAACTTCAGCCGGATTCCATGCTGAAACAATATGACGACGTGAGAAAGGATTTTCTTTGAGTGATTGAATTAAGTCTTCAATCTGGTCAACCCCATTAAAATCACGCCATTGCTTACCATAGACTGGACCTAGTTCTCCATATACTTTTGCAAAGTCATCATCGACTTTAATTCGCTCAACAAATTCAGCTAAAGTCTCATTATTATAGTCAGCTGATTTAGTGAAGATTTCATATGGCCATTCATTCCAAATCTTAACATTATTCTTAACTAAAGGTTGAATATTAGTTGATCCAGAAACAAACCAAAGCAACTCTTCTAAAATCGAGCGCAAATAGACTTTTTTAGTCGTTACGAGCGGAAAGCCATCGCGCAAATCATAACGTGATTGATGACCAAAGACTGATCTTGTCCCAACGCCGGTACGATCAAAACGATCCTCACCATCACTCATTATTCTTTCAATTAACTCTAAGTACTGCTTCATCTTAATCACTCCTAGTAAAATTATAGCATAAAAATACTTTAGCTTAGGGAAGAAACTTTCAGTAAGTGTTCGACAATTAATTTTAACTTATGACTCTGATCTAACTCAATTCGCCCCTGAACATGAACAACATCTTCAAGCTTAAGTGAGTCTAAGAGTAACTCAGAAACTGAGACCCCTAAACTTAACTCAATGGGATAAATTGTATAATTTCCATCATGGTCACGAAAATTTTTCCTAACAGCTATTTTTAATCGATCTTGCTCTAAACTTTGATACTTACCTAACATATAAAATTTGTTTGACATTGTACACCTCTTTCTAAGAAGATAGTAGCATAATGTCATATTTACAACTAGATAAATCTTAAAATATGAGACTATTTAGCCTTAATCACATAAGTAGATTTATGAGCTAATAAATCAAGTGAATCCTTAAGCTTTATTAAGTCAGCTAATGTAAATGATTTTGCTTGATTAATTGATTCAAAAATATCAATCGTTTGCGCAATATTACGACCATAAACTTGCGCGATTGTACCAGGTTTTTCCAAGGCCATAATAGCACGACCAATAAAACGTTTTTGTAGTTGTTTAAACTTAGCTTCACTAATATACTGATTATCATTTGCCATAACACTTTCAATTAAGGCTTCAAACTCAGAAATATTATCCGTCTCAGCCGAGAAGACTAAGTGTCCAAAGATACTATCAACCGTAATATCTAAATCAAAGTAATCATTAATAATCCCTTGATCTAGCCAATCTTGATAATCAGGATTGACTGATGAGAATAACATATCGAAGTATATAT
This sequence comes from Erysipelothrix sp., assembly GCA_012735275.1. GTDB lineage: Bacteria > Bacillota_I > Bacilli_A > Erysipelotrichales > Erysipelotrichaceae > JAAZDN01. The sequence goes on along the minus strand of JAAYHR010000016.1, from coordinate 33,701 downwards.
CTAAGAGATTTTCAATCTTATCGATTTCCATGACATCTTCAACATTGTGGCGAAATTTATAAGCAATCGCGACTTTCTGCTTATTAATGTCCATTTCAACTTCTTCATAAGCAACTCTAACTTGATCAACTTCCGCTAAATAATCACGTTCCATTGGGGCATATTCAACAAATGTTTTCTCTTGCATAATATTTTCAATATAAGCAAAAGTTTCAGCAATATCATTATTAGTAGCACCAACTAAATACATTTGTTCTGGATGATAATTTAATTTATAAGCTAATTCTAAATCTTCTAAAGTTGTCGCTGAGACACTCGCAACACTCCCACCAATTTCTTCACGATAAGGTAATTCATTATATAAGTTTTTAATGGCACCAAAGTATAAACGAAAATCCGGCATCGCATCATACATCATTAACTCCTCAATAATAATCCCCTTCTCTTTTTCAACCGTTTCAAAAGGAATTGTTAAATCAAAGACATAGTCTAAAAGTAATTTTAATGGTTCTTTAAAATCAGAATTAGTTGTTGAGAAGTAATATTGTGTTTGATCATAACCAGTTGAAGCATTAGATGATGCTCCAAGTTCCGTAAAGCGTTCCATAACATCAAAGCCCTTATAATCAAACATACGGTGCTCTAAGAAGTGAGCAACACCTGGTGGTAAGTGATATGTATTACCACTGGCATCCTTTTGTTTAAAGTCTGATGAACCATAAGGTGTAATTAAGGTAAAAAAGTTATTATGAAACTCATGCTTATCAAAAAGAATTACCTTTAAGCCACTAGCTAAGGTTTTACTATAGTAGGTTTCATTAAATTGTTTATTATAAGTTTTATTCATTCAAATCTCCTTTTACTATTTTATAGATAGTATTTAATTCAAGTTTATTCGCAACAGTAACTAACTCAGCAAGTTCAATTGAGTTAACAATTTTAATTAAATCCTCAGTGTTTAAATTCTCATTTAAAACAAGCTTACGATATTCTAAATCAAGAATACGACGATTAGAATCATTAGTTTGATACATTGAGTTAATTAACATGGCTTTCGCTGAATTAAATAAAGTTTTATTAATATCGCCAGCTTGAATTCTTGCGACTTGTTCTAAAGAAATCGCAATCGCTTCATCTTCAGATTTATCACGAACACCTGATGAAATAATTAAGACTCCATCATAGCCGCCGACCATTGATCTAATTGAATAAGTAAGTGAGCGTTTCTCACGAACTTCTTGGAATAAGTAAGAGTTTGGTAATTGACCAAGTACCATCGACATTAACTGAAGTGCCCAATACTCACGCCCAACATTTAATACTTTTGTATTATAAACAATTGAGAAATATGGTGATGGCACACTCATAATCACTTCATGTTTAGAAACTTCATCTGAATCTAGTAAGTAGTTAGTTTTAAATTCTTGATCATTATGCTCACGAAAGTTTTTAGCGAACAATTCATTTAACTGCGCTTCATCACAATCACCAATTACCGTTGCGATTAAAACATCTTCCTTAATTAACTTTTCATACTCAGCTTTAACATCCGCTAAAGTAACATCAGCTAATTCTTCTAAGGTTCCATAGCGTGAATGTTCTAGTGGATAGCCCTTACCTGCAAGTCTGAGTGATTCAGAAATTACATATGATCCAAGTGAATCTTTGGCACGCATAATAATATCCGTTAAGTTTATTTTTGCTTCCTTAAATAAGGCTTCATTTAATAATGGGTTGTAAAGTAAGTCACTTAAAAAGGCAACCTGCTCATTTAGCAGATCTTCTTCAACATACTTTGGACTAAGTGCTGATAATGATAATTCAATAACATGGGCATGTCCATAGGCAAAAATTGCCGATGATAAATGAGCTCCAAACATATTATCCAACTTATCATTCATTAATACTTTAGTACTATAATTTTTCGAGCGATCACTTAACATTATTGATAGTAGTGCTCGAACACTATGATTAGTGTCACCTTGACTAGCAAATCTTAGTGATATGGCAACATCTTTAAATTTTTCTGCTTTAATAAATTTAATTTTACTCATAATATACCAACTTCCTATTTGTTTATTATACATTAAATGCGCTTGCTTGTGTAAGTGTCTAGCAATGGGGTATAATTATCAATAAGGAAGTGAAAATATGGAATCTTTTGAACTAATTACAGATTATTATGAATTTGCAATGATCTATGCTTTATACAAACAAAATAAACATAAAAAAGTTGGTTATTACGACGTATTTGTGCGAACAATCCCAGATGCGGGCGGTTATTATATATATAATGGTTTACACAAGGTTATTAATTATTTAGAAAACTTTAAATTTAAAGAAGATCAATTAGCATTCTTAAAAAATAATGGAAACTTTGATGAAGATTTCATTGATTATTTAAGAAACTTAGAATTAAAACTATCGATCTATTCAATTAAAGAAGGAACACCAGTCTTTGCTAATGAGCCAGTTATGACAGTTATTGGAAGCTTACTTGAAGCGCAATTAATTGAATCATTTATCTTACAAGCAATTAACTACTCATCACTAATCGCAACTAAAGCTAGTCGCATGGTCCAAGTTGACCCAAGTAAATCTTACTTAGAGTTTGGAACTAGAAGAGCTCACGGTCATGATGCATCAGTTGAAGGAGCGCGTGCTGCCTATTTAGCCGGCTTTGACGCTACTGCATGTACCGAAGCAGGACTAAAATATGGTGTACCAGTTTCAGGAACGATGGCACACTCATTTGTTCAAATGTATGACAATGAATATGATGCCTTCTTAGACTTTGCGAAAGTACATCCCAAAAGATCGGTTTTCTTAGTCGATACTTATAACACGCTTAAATCAGGTGTTCCCAATGCAATTAAAGTTGCGAAAGAATACTTAGAGCCAAATGGTTACCGCCTTAAAGGTATCCGTCTTGACTCCGGTGACCTAGCTTATTTATCAAAACAAGCGCGTCAGCAATTAGATGCTGCGGGCATGCATGATACACAAATTGTTGTATCAAACTCACTTGATGAATATACAATTACTGATCTATTAATCCAAGATGCCCCAATCGATACCTTTGGTATTGGTGAGCGTTTAATCACTTCAAGATCACATCCAGTTATGGGTGGTGTTTATAAGGTTGTTGCATCAATCGGTGATGATGGTGTCGTAATTCCAACGATTAAACTATCAGATACAATTGAAAAGATTACCAATCCTGGCTTCAAACGCGTTTATCGTTTCTATGATAAAGCTACTGATAAAGCCCTAGCGGACTTATTAACTTTGCATGATGAAGAAATCGCTGAAGATGAATATGAAATCTTTAGTCCAACTGAACCATGGAAACGTAAAACATTAACTAATTACTACTATGAAGAACTCCAAGTACCAATCTTTACAAATGGTAAATTAGTTTATGATGTTCCATCAATCGAAGAAATTAGAGTTTATCATCAAGCACAAATGGCACGTTTATGGCCCGAAGTTAAACGTCTTTCAAAACCACATAAATACTTTGTTGACCTTTCACAAAAACTATATGATTTAAAAAATGATCTAGTTGAAGAGAAAAGAAATCAAGGTTTAGAAAAATAAAAAGTCCTTTACAGGACTTTCTTAATATAAAGGAGTAACAATTTGAAAAAATAATTATTTCATTACTTGCTATTATCATGGTGATATCAGTTGCCACAATAATGGCATTTAATCTATCCTATAAACCAGCCGCCTACTTAGTTAATAAACTATTTGAAGGTGGTGTCGCAGTCACTCCCACTAATTACTTAGGAATATTAGAAAATGTGAATGTTGAAAAAGACCTTGAGTATCCATCAAGTTACAAGGATAATCAACTTGATATTATTAGTCCTAAGAACAAGGATGAAAATACACCAGTAATCTTTTGGGTTCATGGTGGAGCTTTCGTAGGTGGTGATAAGTCCGATGTCCTTGAGTATGCTGTTCAGATTGCCAACCAAGGTTATTCAATCGTTTCAATTAACTATGAACTTGCAACAACTAGTCAATATCCAAGTCCAATTATTCAACTTCAAGAAGCTTATGATTATATCAATACCAATCAAAAGGAACTTAATTTAAATTTAGATAAGATCTTCTTTGCTGGTGATTCTGCTGGATCCCATATTGTTAGCCAGTTTAGTAATATTCAAGTAAATCCAAGTTATGCCCAAGAACTTGATATTAAAGCCGGTGTTGACTCAAAAACAATCTATGGTAACCTACTCTTCTGTGGACCCTATGATATTGCGGCCTTTGAGAATATGAGTGATAGTAATGTCTTAAATTTCTTCTTCGATAAAATTGGTTGGGCTTATATCGGTGAGAAAGATTGGAAGCACTCCAAGAAACTTGATCAAGCTTCAATAATTAATTATGTTGATCAAAACTTCCCACTATCATTTATAACCGATGGTAATAAAGGTTCATTTGAAGCCCAAGGCAAAGCCTTAGAAGCAAAACTATTAGCATTAGATGTTTAAGTTAAATCAGCTTTCTATCCAATTCTGGATGAAGAGTTAGTTCATGAATATCAATTTATGATGGATAAAGCTGCTTCAGTAAAAACTTTTGAACAAGTAATTGAATTCCTTAAATCTAAATAAAGAAAAAGACGCTGATTATTATAGTCGCGTCTTTTATATTTTATACGTTAAAGGGATAGAATTATGCTAAACCATATAAATAGGGATATTTATCAGGGATTTGATTTAACATTACTTGTAAGTCCTTATCTAACTTACAAATAAATTATAACAAGCAATTTACGATAAATTGTCGTAAAGATAAGTTATATTAAACTAATTACTGATACTTTTCAATTATTGCTTTTTCTAAAGCTAAACGTGCATTTGATTTTGGATTAACTAAAGCCGAATCGATATAATCTCGATTAATAACATTATTTGAGAATGCTAATACCGGTGGCATCTGCATGCGTTTAAAGTTATTGATTTCAAAGGTTCTTAAGAACCAATTAAAGTCATCAATAAAGTTCTGTCCGACTTTAAGATCATAGAAATCTAACCATTTACCAATCTCAATATTTGCAAATTGATCTCTTAAGTATAATTCTAAGATTGCTTCAACACTTTCATTTAAGATTAAATCAACTAAGTAATCATGGTAGTACCATTTCATTGGATCTTTTTGATCACTCTTTAACTCCGCTGATGGTGCCATATCAAAACTAACTTGATAGTTTGCGACTTTTGGAAGTAAGTTATTTGGAACAACTTCTTTTTTAAAGTAAGCATTAATTTCTTTTGCTAATTCAAAGACTTCAATTTTTAAGAGATCGCCAATAATTGATAGTGCGCCAATTGTATCACCATAAAGTGTGGCATAACCTAACATGATTTCAAGTTTGTTACCATTGTTAGAAATAATTGCATCTTCAAGTGATGAGAAGCCCCCTAGTAAATGCCCACGCGTACGAGCTTGAATATTTTCTAGCGCTAAAGTTGGGATCTCATGATAATCAAAATCCGCTAAAGTATCGATATAAGTACTTACTGTTTTATCAATTGAATGAGCCTTATGTTCAACACCTAAGGCTTTAGCCAGATTAGCCGCATTATTTACTGTTTTATCAGAGTTATACTGTGATCTTAAATTATATGAGATTACATTTTCTTGACCAAAGGCAATTGTCATTAAGGATAGAGTTACAGCTGAGTCTAAACCTCCAGAGTTACCTAGGATCCACTTTTTATTAGGCCCAAAGTTTTCTAGCGAGAAGTTTCTTAGTCCATACACAAGTGCATCTAGTTTTGAAACATTAATTAACTCGTTTGCCGATTCAATTATTCCAGCAGTAAGCGGATGTTCAAAAGCATAAACTTGATCAGCTTGGATAAATGATGAGCCACCATTAATATAAACCACTTTAGCGACATGGCTAATACCTAAGGTATTAGCATATAGTCCCGCTGGTTCAATTATTGGTAAGCTTTGATTGATTGGACTTGAATCAAGAATGACAGTATAGAAATCAGATGCTTGATAGTCATCTTTAAATGTAAAGTTAATTACTTGTTGATTAATAGTATGCATCTGGTTTTTTCCAGCTGTAAAAATCTGATCTTCCACAAACTCTAATTTACTTAAGTTTTCTTTATCTGAGTAAAGGATAGTTTGATTATAAGCAATAGTTGTTACATAAAACTTATCATCTAACATTCTTACTGATCCAAAGACAATTGTAATGTCCTTAGACAAGTCTTTTAAGAGATTAGTGTAATAGTCCACTTCAGCATAAAAATCGGCTTGTAAGAAGAGCTGACCACAAGCATAGCCAGTTAGTGCATATTCACCAAATACTATCATCTCATAATTCGCTTGACGAGCTTGTATTGCTAGTCTTTTTATTTCTTCATAGTTCGCTTTTAGATCTTTTGATTTTACATTGAATTGTCCTATTGTATATTTCATTTAACGTTTGACTCCTGTCGTAAACTCTCCATTAACTAATGGTTGGCCACTATAAGCATGTAATTCACTAACAGTGACAAACTGATACTTACTGATATTAGCATCTAAATAGCGCATTGCTGCTTTTGTTGATGTTTCATATAGATCGTGTAATAAAATAATATTTCCATCATTAGTTGTTTCAACCATATGGTTATAAACACTGTCTTCATCACGTGATGACCAGTCTAATGTATCGACTGTCCATAAGATTAATGGACTATCAATTGCTTCACGAACACTAGCATTAGCAGCACCATATGGTGGTCTAATTAAGACTGACTCTTGATTTGTAATTGATTTAATTAAATCATTTATGCCACTAGTTTGAGCTTTTAATTCGTCTGCACTTAATAAGTTGAAGTTCGCATGGTCATTTGAGTGGTTAGCAATCTCATGGCCCGCATCATAAATTTCTTTAACTAATTCTTTAGATGTCTCAATTCTTGTTCCAAGCCAGAAGAAAGTTAAGCGTTGTCCCTTACTTTCAAAGTACTTAGCGACCGCCAGTGATGTACGGTCTAAAGGACCATCATCAAATGTTACTGCCATCATTGGCTTATTTGGATCAATATAGCGAACATTTACTTCTTCACGAACAAAGTCCTTATCAATACGGCTCATTAGCTCATCATTGAAGTAGTTAATTGCTTCATAGATTGGAATCTTAGCTTGTGAGTATTGAGCACGTTTAAGTTCATCATTATTGTAGTAAACAATAAACTCTTCATCAGAAAAGCCGATGTTTTTAAATGAATCTGCTTGTGGTAGTGTTTTTGTATAAGTGTTTTTATTATACTTAAGTTCTGGATCAAGCGCTAAGTACTTACGCACTAGCATTGATAACCCTTCTAAGTTTTCACTATATAATTCACTGGTGTTAATCGTATCACGTGTTTTTAAATCAATTAAGAAGTTACCGTGTAAATCATTAAGGTTAGCTTCACCATCTACTAAACGATATGACAGTAACTGATATTTTGGTGCATATTCTGCTTCCACTTTTAAAGATTTTTCTTTATTTAAGAATAAATCTTTTTTTGTTTCAAGTAGTTTTTGAATTTCACTATCAATTAAAGTATTTACTTTTTTATCATTTGTATATTCAACTTGAATGTCTAATTTACTATAGTCTTCAAGGACTAACTGTTCACTTGCTTCTGTAATCGCAAACTCTTTATTTAAGTTAAATAATGACAAAACTGATTTACCAATTAAAAATAAGATCACAACTGCGATTAGTCCAATGACTAAAGCAGCCCCTTTTTTCAATTTTCGCTTTTGTAGTTTACTTGCCATTAAAATTACCTCTTCTTCTAAATATTTCAAAACTAATTATTGCAGTTGCTGATGAGCCATTGATAGCATTTTTAAAATCATTGGCATAAGGAATATAAATATTTTGATCAGCTAAAGCTGCGACAGCTTTCGATAAACCGCGCTTTTCACCACCGATTGCGAGTAAGATTGCCTCAGGTAATTCACTTGTATAAAGATTGCCGGCATCTTTACGATTAGCTGCTACCATCTTAATACCTTTGGCTTGAAGATCTTTAATCGTTTCAGTAAAATCACTTGAGCGATAAATATTGATAAACTCACTCGCTCCTGCTGATGATTTTGTTACAACATTAGTAACTTCAGACCAGTTACGCTCACCAACAATAACTCCATCACAACCGGCTGCATATAAACTTCTTAAGCAGTAGCCAAAGTTAAATGGATCTTCAATACCTTCTAAGAGCGCTAAAAATGGCTTTTCTTTTTGAACTAAATCATCAAACGCTTCATAGCTTCTTTCTGATACAAGTGCTAAAACACCACCATGACCTTTGGAGTCAGTATATTTTAATAAATCTTCAACTTCACAAAATTCAATCTCAATTCCTTTTGCTTTGGCAATTCTAATTAAGTATGCAATATCACGTGAGTGTTTTTTCTGTGCGATTAAAATCTTGTCTACTTGGCGTTTATTGGCCTCGACAACTGCCTTAGTTGAAAGTACTCCTTCAACAAAATGTCCTTCATATAACATTTAATCACCCTTTCTGATAAAGAAATCTTCTGCAATAGCTAGATCTGTTTCAATCCAAACTTTGCTCATTGGCTGATTACAAATAGTTATTTCTTCATTACTATCGGCCGCTAGTGCATAGTCAAATTCTAATTTTTCAACTTTTTGACTAGGTCCAAAGAATTCTAGGATATCGCCCTTTTCAAATTTATTACGAACTTCAATTAAGATTTTATTACCATCACGCTCTAAGACTCTACCTAAAAAATCATGAGTAACGCGCTCAGCATGAACTCGATAAATATGTTCATCAACCCCTGGCTCATTTTCATAGAAACCAGATGCTACCGGACGATTTTCCGCACGGGTAATTTCACTAATATGATAATTTAGTGCTGCTTCTGATATTTCACCTTTAGCATAAATTTCATCGATTAAGTGGCGATAACCACGAACTACTGTAGCTATATAATATAAGGATTTCATACGCCCTTCAATCTTTAAGCTCGCCACATTAGCAGCGATTAAGCGTTTAATGTAGGCTGCTGACATTAAGTCTTTTGAAGACTGGGAATAAAGCACCTCAGGATCTGAAATCACTTGATCTTTATCGAAGACTTCATATGACCAACGACAAGATTGAGCACAACCACCGCGGTTAGCATCTCTTAGTGTCATAAAGTTACTTAGTGTACAACGACCTGAGTAGTTTGAACACATACCACCATGAATAAAGGCTTCAATATCAATGTCGACTTTATCCATTAAATTTTCGATTTGGCCAATTGATAACTCACGACCTAAAACAACGCGTTTAATCCCAAGATCAGCATAGAACTGAACCGCTAAATGATTAAGTGTTGACTGTTGAGTCGATAAGTGAACTTCCATACTTGTATTAAGTGCTAAGACTTTTTGCGCAATAAAGAGTGAAGCACAAATAACTGCTTTAACACCAACTGCTTCTAAGTCTAAGATATATTCTTCTAAGCCAACAATATCACCATCATGCGGTAGCATATTAATTGTTACGTGGATTTCTGAGCCATACTTATTAGCAAAGTCGACACCTGCTTTAATATCAGCAATTTCAAAGTTTGAAGCCCGACTTCTTAATGAGAAGCGTTTACCACCAATAAAGACCGCATCAGCTCCATACATTACCGCAATTTTTAAGCGTTCAAGATCACCAGCTGGTGCTAATAATTCAATTTTTCTCATTATTTCACCTCACTAGTTTCTGTATAGTAGAAAGTATCATTAAAGACATAGTTTGGATACTTATTTGCTAGGAATACTAAGAAATCATCACTGCGTCCTAGGATATTAGCTGTATAAGCATTTAATAAGTCTTCAATCATGGTTGTATCCATAAAGATTCCATCAATACGGAAGTATTTAAATGGTGCAGCAAGTAATTCCTTTAAATAATTAAACGAATGGAAAACATATTCCGAATAAATATATGCTCCATTAGCATCTTCATAAATTGGCATTTTTCCACTTCGCGTACGTTCAACTAAAGATAGATTATAGTTCTTCTCTAACTTCATATCTTTATTAATATATTCAAAATAATTTGATAATACTTTACGTTTTGAATATGACATTAGTAAGTAGCCAGAAATAACAATTCCAACTTGATCGGGATTAGATTTAGCAATCGCAATCTTCTCATCTAAGGTTAATTCATTAGCTAACTCAACTGCTTGAATACCCATATCTAAATAGGCTTTTACATCTTCTGAATTCACAATCGTCATACCTGGACCATAAATCATTTTATCAAGCATAGCTAATTTCTTGGCTAGCACAAAGACTGCCATATCCGCAAAATAGACACCTGTAACATTTAAAGATTTAATCCATTTTAAGTGATTTTCTAAAGCTTCAATATCCTCATCATAAATCATTTGATTACATAGTACATATACTTTTATATTATTTTCATTGCCTAATCGAACTAAATTTTCGATTTGGTGGTTAGTTAAATTGTAGTCATTCGCAACTGCGAATTCTTGTGGAGCTACTATTATACTTTCATATTTTTCTAAGTCTTCAAGACTTCCTTTAAAGCTGGTAATTATCTCCATATGCATCTCCGTTCTTCCTCTAATATAATAGCATAAATGCCCTAGTTAGAAAAAATATAATTGCCTATTTCCTATAATTTAGGTATAATTCAATCAGAAAGAGTGATAGCATGAGCATGTACAATGTGGAAAATTTAAGATTAAGAAAAAACCTAATTCTTGTTTACATGCGCAGCTCATATCGAAATGGTATTTTTCAAATCAATGAAATTGAACATCCCATTGAAAAAGTAAATCGTGCTAACCTCCGCTACAATGAAGTATATGATTTTCGGATATCAAACTTAAATATTGTTATGCCTGATAAACTAGCTTATGGCGTCTATGAGGTCTATGTGCTTAAGTGTGATGATGATCAATCTGATGTAATTAAGTATCAACAAAAACTTGCTTCATCAACAGCGCTTGATTTAAATTTAAGACTAAGATCAATTCAAAATGATCTTAACGCAACCATCGCATATTTAGAGCATGAAAAATTCAACGGATTATAAAAATAAAGACTGACTTCAAGCAATTGAAGTCTTTTTAATCTAATATACTTAAGATGACACTTATATGCTATAATGACTTGATGTACAAAGGAGTGCTATAAATGATAGAAGTAAGAGACATAAGTGTTCAGTTTGGATCACAAGTATTATATGAACACGTTAACCTAAAATTTACAGACGGAAACTGTTATGGACTAATCGGTGCAAATGGTGCCGGTAAATCAACATTTTTAAAAGTTTTAAGTAAAGAATTAGAACCTAATACTGGACAAGTAATTATTCCAGAAAATGAAACTTTATATATGCTAAATCAAGATCAATTCGCTTATGATAATTATACAGTGTTAAATGCGGTAATGGTCGGTAATGAAGAATTATTTAAAATAATGGAAGCTAAAAATGAACTTTATGCAAAAGCAGATTTCTCAGAAGAAGACGGGATTTTAGCCGGAGAATTAGAAGCAAGATTTGCGGAAATGGACGGATGGAATGCGGAAACAGATGCAGCCGTATTATTAGATGGACTGGGAGTTCCAGTTGATCTTCATTATTCAATGATGAGTGAGTTATCAGGTGGAGATAAAGTTAAAGTATTATTAGCGCAATCACTATTTGGAAAACCAAATACACTATTACTGGATGAGCCGACAAACAACTTAGACGTAAAAGCAATTGCTTGGTTAGAAGAATTCATCATTAACTATAAAAATACAGTTATTGTTGTAAGTCATGACCGTCACTTTTTAAATAAAGTTTGTACGCATATCGCAGACGTTGACTTCGGTGATATTAAAATATTCGCTGGAAACTACGACTTCTGGTATGAAACAAGCCAATTGATCTCAAGACAAATGAAAGATCAAAACAAGAAAAAAGAAGACAAGATTAAAGAATTAGAAGAATTTATCGCAAGATTCTCAGCTAACGCTTCAAAATCTAAACAAGCAACATCAAGAAAGAAAACACTTGATAAGATTGAATTAGATGATTTAAAACCAAGTAAGCGTAAGTACCCTTTCATTGAATTTAAATCAGATCGTGAATCAGGTAAATCAATTCTATTCGTTGATGGTATTTCTAAGAAAACCGATGATACGGAAATTAACAATGTATCATTCACAATGATACAAGGTGATAAGATCCTATTAATGGGCGATCCATTAAAGACTTCATTAATACTAGATATTATTAATGGTGAGGTTGAACCAGATTCAGGGACTCTATCACTTGGTCAAACAGTTAAGAAATCATATATTCCAAGAGATAACCGTAAATACTTTGAAGGCAATGATTCAATCATTAGCTGGTTATCAGATTATACTGATATTGATGATCAAGCTTATATCCGTGGCTTCCTTGGAAGAATGCTCTTCTCAGGTGAAGAACCATTAAAAGCAGTTAATGTATTATCAGGTGGAGAAAAAGCACGTTGTATGATGTCAAAAACAATGTTAGAAGGACCAAACCTATTACTATTAGATGATCCGACAAACCACTTAGACTTAGAATCAATTCAATCACTAAACAACTCACTAAAAGATTTCGCTGGAGAAATCGTACTAGTATGTTCAGACCGTCAATTTGTTGACTCAGTTGCTAATCGTATTATCGATTTAAAAGCTGATGGAACAATTGTTGATCGTCGTACTACTTACAATGATTACCTTGCAAGTGAATATGGTATTGAAGAATAATATAAATAATTAACGATGTCGAAAGATATCGTTTTTTTCTTAATAAAAGGAACACAATTAATTTTGTGTTCCTTTTTATCTTTAATAATTTTCTAGCAGTAAATGATTGACTGAATGATCCCAATCAATATTAGTAATTGAGGATAATAGTAAGTCCTGAATCAAACCTTTTAGTTTTGGCTCTTCCTTAACAATATGTAGGAATTCTTCGATTGATACTTGCATATCTAAAGATTCCATAAAGGCTCTATGTGCTGCCTCCTCTGCTTGCTTAGTCATATATAAGAAATACTTTTGCATTTCAATCCCGTCAAATACGCTTGTTACTTTTGTTTGTTTCATATGTCTTCCTCCTTGTATATACATAATAATACAAGTGGCGGTCATATACTGTCCTCAATCTTAATCTTTAATAACCTTTATTTTCGAACCGTCTTTATCCTTAGATACTAGGATTTGTTGTGGTATGGCATCACGTAATTCTTTAACATGTGAGATAACCCCAATTAAACGATCACTACCCGCTACATCATTTAAAACACTAATAGCATTGTCCAAGTAGTCATCACTTAAGGAACCAAAACCTTCATCAATAAAGAGTGCATCAATCTTAACACCACCAGAAGAATGTTGAATCGCATCCGATAATCCAAGTGCTAAAGCCAGCGAAGTATTAAATAACTCTCCCCCAGATAAAGTTAATACATCACGCTCATTACCATAGTGATGATCAATAATATTTAAGTCTAAGCCTTCTTGACTCTGACGACTTTGCGATTTAACCCGACGAACTAACTCATACTGATTATTAGTCATAATTTTTAAACGCTGATTAGCAAAATGAATAACTTGATTAAAGTAAGTCATTTGCGCATAAGTTTCAAATTGAATTTTCTGCTTACCAACTAGATTACCCGAAGCCGTTTGATATAAGTTTAAATACTCAAGATATCTAACTTCAACTTTAATTAATTTTTGATAAATAAGCTCCAAGTTTTCTTTAAGTTTACTCAGATTATCAAGTTTAATTAAAGCCTGATTAATAATTGCCTCGGACTCCTTAAGTTTAAGGCTTAAGTTTTCAATATTCTTAGTTAAATCTTCAACATCAACATAAACTAAATCTTTAACTTGCTCATGATAGTCTTTATACAATGAACTAACGCTTAAATATTCACTCTCATAAGTATTAATAGATTCACTTAAGTGATCAAACTGATCTAAATCAAGCTTAGCCTTAGCATATTCAGCAATACCTTCAAAATGACTTGAAACACTCTCCTCAAATTTAGCGGAAGTAGTTTTTAACTCTACTTCTGAACTTAGCAGAAGTTTACTATTTTCTTCTAACTTAGTTTTTGAAACAGTTATTTCATCAAGTAATTCTTGCATATTCTCATGATAAGCCTTAACTATAGCTTCATTAGTCTTTAACTGACCCTTAAATTTCTCGACATAATCACTATGGGCCTCCATATTCGCAAAGCTTAACTTATCAGCTAAAACCTTAATCTGATCTTCCATTAACATTATATCTAGTTTAACTTCACTTAACTCATTAATTCCCGCTTCAAAATCAAAATCAGCTATATCTTCAGTAATATTAAACTTCTCAACATCTTCAATCTTTAAATCAAGTCGACTTAAGCTATGCTTAAAGTTTATATTAGCTTGATCAAGTTCAAACTTAAGCATCCCCATTTGATCAGTCAACTGTGCTTTCGCTAAGAGTCTTTCATTGTAGCTAGCCTTAGTTTCAATGTAAGTTGCCTCAATATCAAGACTATCCATTTTCGCCGGGCTTGGATGATCTAAAGCACCACAAACCGGACATGGCTCATTAGGAGCAAGTTTTGAAGCAATAATTCCAGCTTGACTATCTAAATATGAACTTTCAATTTGATGATAAGCAACAGATATATCACTAAATTCACGATTAAAATCATTATAAGCAAGTAGTTCTTGCTTATAAACATTATCCTTAGCTTTTAAATCTTGATAAGTTTGATAGATAGATGCCTCCAGTGATTTTGTTAGTTTCAAAGCTTTGGCTTTATTTATGGTTAGATTAGTATTTAACTTATCTAAATCAAGATAAGCTTTTGATTCACTTAATAAAAGTGTCAGCTTTGCTTGATCTTGCTTCAGCGAAGCTTCTAAGGTATTTATACTCACAAGTTTTTTAGCTTCAAGTGCTTTCTTGTTTTCAAGTTCTTGATATTTGCTAGTTAGGATATTTTTAGCTTCAAGTAAAGAATTATGTTTGTTTAAGACTAGATTATAAGCCTCATCTAGACTTAAGATATTATCCTTAATCGTTTTTAACTTAGCTAATTTTGCTTTATCCTCTTCTACTGCTAAGCCTTTTAAATCTAAGGCTTTTAATGACTCAGATAATTTATTAAAACTATCAAGTTGCTTATTGTTGGCTTTGGCTAAAACAAACTGATCATTATAAATCTTTAACTTACCTTCATATTTATTTTTCTCATTTTGATTAAGATCTTTAAGTTCTTGCTCACCCTTAATCAAGTCTCTTAAGATACTAATAATATCTGAATGATTTAAGTAAGTCTGATCTTTCAGTTCGGCATAATTATTATGTGGCTTTAAGATTAGTTCATACTCAAGTTTTAGATCATCAAACTCTTTGCGTTTAATTGTTGTATCAAGTTTTAATTGATTTTCAAACTTCTCGTAGAAGTCGGTCGCAAAGATTGAGCGGAGTATTTCCTTACGCTCCTTGGTTGATGAGACTAAGAACTTTAAAAAGTCGTTTTGGGCAATCATTACAATTTGTGAGAATTGTTCCTTATTTAGTTTTAAGATTTGATAAACATACTCTTCAACTTCCTTAATACCAGCAATAACTTGTCCACTTGGTAAGCTTAGTTCAACTTTCGCAATTGCTTGCGTTAAGCCCGCACCAGACTTTTTAGCCCGCATATAAGCTGGATAGCGGGTAATACTGTAATCTAAATGATCATATTCAAAATCAAGCGTAACAAATGTTTCTAAGTCTGACGCGGCAGTTTTATTTCTTAACATCTCAACCTTACGATTATCACCGCTTGGACTGCCATATAAAGCAAAGGTTATCGCATCAAAAAGTGCGGTCTTACCAGTTCCGGTATTACCAGTAATTAAAAAGATATCACCTTGACTAAAGTTAGTAAAATCAATTTCAACCTGATTTTGATATGGACCAAAAGCTTGAATAACTAATTTTTTAGGACGCACTCTGATCAATCCTTTCCATTATTTGCTCAACTATTTTTGCTTGACTCTCACTCATTTCACTATTATTAAAGAGTGCATAGAACTCCTTGAATAATTGACTAGCTGATAAGTCTTCAATATCAGTTAATAAATCAATCGTGGCATTTGCTTGTGTTCGCTTATTATCAAAATCTAAGGTCATTAAATTAGTAAAAATCGTTTTTAACTTACTAATCGCATCCAAGACATCATCATCAAGTAAGGTGACAAACACATAGTCATCAGTCTTATCCATAGATAAGATATCAGCTAGATAGCCTTTAATATGTTTAAACTCACGCAGCGATTTTAAAGGCAGTAACTCATAAGTAATATCGCCCTTCTCTTTCAGCTCAATTAAGACTAAAGACTTATTATCATTAACCTCTGATAATGAATATTTAACAATCGAGCCGGAGTAGCGAATAAAGTCGGACATTAATCTTTGCGGACGGTGTAAGTGACCTAAAGCAGCATAATCAAAATCACTTAAAATTTGATAGCCAACATTTTCAATCCCACCTACCGATATTTGTTCAGAATCTGAGATTGACTCTGAGCCTGAGGCAAAGAATTGATGACCAATAAAAAGATTACGCTCTGCCTTATCAATATTAGCCTGATCAATTACATAAGCTAATGCTTCATGATAAGAAGTAACATCATCAGTATATAATCTTAAGTCACTAGGACGCATAAAAGGCGCTAAGTAAAAATTAACCACTCCATACTCATCATTAATAGTAACCTGCTTTAAAGATTCATTAAACTGCCCTTCAATATGTAAATCTTGATAGGCAAAGATTTCTTTTCCAAATTCTAATTTAACACCGGCATCATGATTACCGGCAATAATTAAAACCGGGATTTTAAAAACAAGTAAGTTTGATAAAAAATCATTAAATAATTTACTCGCTTGATCAGATGGATAACGTTTATCATAAACATCACCAGCAATGATTAAAACATCAATTGCATATTCTTTGATAGTAGCAATAATTTGATCAAGGGCATAAGCTTGTTCCTCCAGCATGGAATATCCATTAACAACTTTTCCAATATGTAAATCCGCTGTATGTAGTATTCGCATTAGTAATTACCTCGCATTCTATCTAATTTTTCAATAACCTTCATTCTTAAGGCTTGTGGTTCAAGTAAGATGGCATGTTCTTGAAAAGATATAATTAAATCAACAATTAGTTGATCACCAGACATTTCAAATTTTAAAAGATAATGATCAGCATATTCTTCAATGACTTGATTTTGACCATAAACATAATCTAAAAGATCATGTGAACCTTTAAAGACTTTTATCACTAAAGAATATTTTTCATAAATATTCTTTGAGAAAGCACTTGAATCATTATCAAGGGCAAAGTTATCATTAAAGGAATATTTCTTATCAATTACGCGAATATCATCAAAACGACTTAAGCGTAAAGTTCGAAATGAATTTGACTCTAAAGAATAGTAACCCTTAATATAAGCAATTGAATTAAATATTTGAAATTGTTGTGGACGAAACTCGCGCCAATCGGAGCCATTATATTCAATCTCAACTCTTTGCATTAAGTTCATTGCTTGATTCATCGTTTTCTCGACTCGCTCAATTAAAGCCTGCTTACTTTGACTTAAGCTTTTGGTAACATAGACATCAGCTAAGTAATTAGAATTTAATTGTGATTGAATCGAAATAATATTCATAGTTTTTAATACGGCTTCTTTATTAGATATATCAGCTGATTTAATTGTATTTTCAATTGTTTGCCAGTGACTCATTTCAAGATCAGAGAGTTTAACCGGTAAGATAATCTTAGACTTATCTAAGCGATAGCCACCATTTGGTCCCGGTATTGATTCAATATTATAACCAATCATTCTTAAGTTAGAAATAATCCGTCTAATTGAACGTTTAGAAAGGTCAAAAGTCTCACTTAATTCATCTGCTTTAATTAAGTAAGACCGGTTATAAATATAAACTAAGATATTCAGATTTAATTCAAATTGTGAATTATTCATTTTAGCGCTCGCTAAAAAGCCAACCAAAGTAAATGTAGAAAATCTTAATAATAATTGCATCGCCAACCACAAATGATAAGAACCATTTATATAGTGGTACATTAATGATTTGGGTATCAAACAAGTAAAGTAAGATAACGAAGATGACAATAATAATATGACGTAAAGAATAATTCTTAAGCTTGCCGCCTTTAAAGTTTAAGGCAATCCCAAAGCTAAATAACATTAACATTACTAATAGATAATAGATGTTAGCATTAATTAAATTTGGTAGCGTTGCGGCTAGAAAATTAATTAAAAATGAACCTAAAACTAAAATACCAAGTGGTATCAAATAACGACGTGTTAAGTTATTCATTTATTTCTCCCCTTTCAAAGTGTTTAATTCTTAATGAGCCACCAATATATAGGTAGATTGGAACTATAATTGCTGAAAAATATAAAAGAATAATTTGACTAAATAATGGTAATTCAACAATTAAGAGCGATCTTAATAAAGTTAAATGTAACATGATATAACCATTAATAATATTGTAGTATGGAAATAGTAATTGGATTAGGACAAAGAATGTAATTAAAAATAAATTTACAAAAAAGACGACAAGTGCAAAATAGAAATTCTTTGCACGTAAATTACTATGTGAATTACGCGCTAGCATAATTAAGTAATTACATAATACAAATGGTAATCCTTGTAAGATTATTGATAAGACCACATAGACCACCGGGTATCCCGCCTGATTAATGCCAATAAGTGGTTGAAACTTCATAAAGACTAAGTAAAATATAAAAACATAGATAATTGAGAATGCGATATAAGACGCAAATGATTTAGCAATTGATGCTGAATATTTTTTTATATTAGCCATTAGATACCTTTCCTTTCAAATATTGTTGATATGAAAAAGCACAACCACAGTATTCTTGGCGATACATATCATATTCCTTAATAATTTCATTAGATTTTAAAATACCATTCTTTTTCTTAAAATCAGAAAAGAAATATTTATCACTAGCATATTCTCTATTCAAGTCATTTCCAATTTCATTTAAGATAATTGAATTCTTCTGTCTTGAAATTGTCATAACTGTCGTAAAGTAATCAAAATCATTTGCTAGTGCATACTGATAAGCTTCACGCATGCGTATTTTATAGCAAGCACGACAACGTTGGCCACCTTCACGACCATCATCATGTTTAGCCAACTCTTTATGGAATGTTTGCGTATCATAAGTAAATTCTTTAATTTGAATATTTAAATTATACTGTTTATTTACTGACTTGGTATAATCCTTTAACTCGTTTGAGCGAATTAAATATTCAGCTTCTGGAACAATGTTTGAACCATTATAAAGCAGAGTTAAATCAAATACTTCTGATAACATAATCATTACATATGAATTACATGGTGCACAGCAAGAATGGAGTAAAAGCTTTGGTCGCTTGCCGGAAGCTTTTATCTCAGCAATTTTTACTTGTGATAGATCATAGTAATAGTTTTTAGGTCGAATTACTGAATCCACATCATATCTCCAAATGAGAAGAAGCGATATCTTTCCTCAATTGCATGATTGTAGGCACGCATAATTAACTCATAGCCGGCAAATGCAGAAACTAACATCATTAATGTTGATTCTGGTAAGTGGAAATTTGTAATTAAGACATCAGTTGATAAGACGGGAATACCTGGGTAGATAAAAATATCGGTATCACCCTTGTAGGCTTTAAATTCATCAAATTTACTAAAGTTTGATTCTAGTGATCTTAGTGATGTTGATCCAACCGCAATAATACGGCTACCTTTTGCTTTCGCAGCATTTAGTGCATCAGCCGTTTTTGCAGTAATTTCATATTGTTCACTATGCATTTTGTGATCGTTTAAATCATCGGCTTGCATTGGTAAGAATGTTCCTAGTCCCACATGTAATGTCACATAATGAATATCGACACCCATTGCTTTAAGTTTTGCTAAAACTGCTTCTGTAAAGTGCAGGCCAGCTGTTGGTGCTGCCGCTGATCCACGGTGCTTAGCATAGACTGTTTGATAACGATCATCATCTGATAATACTTCTTTAATATATGGTGGTAGTGGAATTCTTCCAATTTCGAGTAGGAGTTCATATAGATTTCCTTCATAGACAAGTTTAAACTCACGCTCACCACGCTCTAACACTTGCGTACAGTGTAAGTATAGTTGATCGTTAATTGAGATAACACTACCAACTTTAACTGCTTTGGCATTACCAACTAGTGTATGCCATAAATCTTTTTCAACTTCTTTTAATAAAAGTATTTCAACTTTGGCGCCTGTTTCTTCTTTAACGCCAAAAAGACGAGCTGGAATTACCTTAGTATCGTTTAAAACTAAAGTATCTCCGGCTTTAAATAATTTTTCAATATTATAAAAATAATCATTATCTAGTGAATCATCTTCACTATTTACTACCATCATTTTACTTTGTGTACGATCTAAGAGCGGTACTTGCGCAATCAGTTCTTCGGGTAGATTAAAATTAAATTCACTTTTTTTCATTAGAAACCTCTCGAATCAATTGAGTTATAACCAAAGCGTTTGAAGTAGTCTTCTTTAAAGTCTAAGAAGCGATCTTCTTTAATTGCTGTACGTGAATCTTCCATTAATTTAATTAAGAATCTTAAGTTATGAATTGAAGCTAAGCGTAAACCTAGTCCTTCATTAACTCTAATTAAGTGACGGATATAAGCGCGTGTATAGTTTTTACATGCGTAGCAGTCACATTCTTCATCAATTGGTCTAAAGTCTTCTTCGTATGCTTTGTTTTTAATATTAACACGGCCCGTTGAAGTCATTAGTGCACCATTACGTGCAATTCTTGTTGGTAGAACACAGTCAAACATATCAACACCACGTAAGACACCTTCTAAGATAGCATCAGCTGATCCAACTCCCATTAGGTAGCGTGGTTTATCTTTTGGTAAGTGTTTAATTGAGTAGTCAATCATCTTATACATTACTTCTTTTGACTCACCAACTGATGTACCCCCAATTGAGTAACCTAAGAAATCCATTTCAACTGTTTTCTTAGCTGAATATTCACGAAGATCTTCAAATTCTCCACCTTGAACAATTCCAAATAATGCTTGTTTTGGATTATTATGCGCATCTTGCCCACGTTTTGCCCAACGTAGTGTACGTTCAACTGAATCTTTCATATATTCATGTGTTGCAGGATATGGTGGACATTCATCAAAACTCATAATTACGTCAGCACCTAATTGGTTTTGCGTTTTAATTGATACTTCTGGTGACATAAATTCTTTAGCACCATTAATATGGTTTTTAAATTCAACACCTTCTTCAGTAATCGTACGATTGTCACTTAGTGAGAATACTTGAAATCCTCCACTATCAGTTAGTATTGGACCATCGTAGTTCATAAACTTGTGTAAGCCACCAGCTTTTTCAATTAAGTCTCCACCCGGTCTTAACCATAAGTGGTAAGTGTTTGATAAAATAACGCCTGAGTTCATTTCATATAGTTCCTCTGGACTAACAAATTTTACTGATGCTTGTGTTCCAACTGGCATAAACATTGGTACTTCAACACTACCATGTGGTGTATGTAGTAAACCATAACGAGCACCTGATTGCTTACACTCGTGTAATATTTCTAATTTAAAATCTTTATTCATTTTCTTCCTCCAAATATGTTGTGATATTATCAAATACCCCAACCTTAATATTATAAACCACAGTGACAATCATTAATCCAAGCGCAAGCCCGGCAACAACATCACTGAAGTAATGTACTCGTAAATAAACGCGTGAAAAACCAATTAAAGTAATTAAGACTGTTAAAAGGACATTGATTAGCTTACGATACTTTTTATCCTTGATCTTAGCTACTAAAAAGATAATAATTAGGCCATAGAAAACTACAGCCGTTAGTGAGTGACCACTTGGCATTGAATAACCCGATGCATGACTTAGAGCCATGACATTGGGACGTGGTCGCATAATAACATTTTTAATCGTTTCATTAATAATTACAGACATAACTGTAATACTTGGAATCAATAAGACTTGAATCTTATCACGCTCAATAATTAATAAGATAATTGATATAAGTATAACCATTTGCCAGCCGCCCATTAAGGTTACAAATTCAAAGAAATAAACCATAAAAAACTGTGTATACTCATGCAGCCACATTAAGATATTATTATCGATAGACCTCATAAAAAGACTATCATAGTTATTTGACATATAGATAAATACGATTGTTGCGAAAAATAAGACAACAAGCGATTTCCTATTAATGTATTTTCTCATAAAATCACCTCTTTATATTTTAATGCATTTTGGCTTTATTTACAAACTTCTCCTTGATTTAATTCCAAGAAAAAAACAACTTAATTAAATAAGTTGTTTTTCGTTATTATAAAGCGTTATTAATCATTTCTTCTAATTTTGCTTTTGGTTGGAATCCCATTGTTTCTTGAACAAGTTCACCATTTTTGAAAAGTTTGATTGCTGGAATGCTTGATACTTGATATTTTTGTGCTAATTCACTTTCAGTATCAACATTTACTTTAATTACTGAAGCTTTGTCGCCTAAATCAGCTGCAAGTTCATCAAGTACTGGTGATAACATTTTACATGGTCCACACCAGTCTGCATAGAAGTCTACTAATACAACACCTTCTTTAATTGCTGCATCAAATTCGCTTGTAGTTACATTTTTTGCCATTTTCTTACCTCCTATTCTTTGTATATTATATCATTTTTTTAGATTTTATTAACTTATATGACTGTTATTGCAAGAGACTTGCTGCATCTTCATCCAGTACAATTGTTACATTTGGATGATTTCTTAGTGCTGATGCTGGAAGATCCTCAGAAACTTCTCCCTCAACTAGCCATTTAATTGCTTCTGCTTTATTTTTACCTGATGCAATTAATAGGATTGCTTTTGCACGCATAATTGTACCAACTCCCATTGAAATTGCTTGCGTTGGAACTAAATCTTCATTACCTTCGAAGTAACGAGCGTTTGATTCAATTGTTTCTTGAACTAAATCAACTACGGCAGTTTTGCCATCAAAACTTGAACCTGGTTCATTAAAACCAATATGCCCGTTAGTACCGATACCTAACAATTGTAAATCAATTGTTGTATTAGCAACTAACTCTTCAAATCTTTTAGCTTCCGCTTCATGGTCACTTGTATTACCATTTGGTAAGTGAACATTAGCTAGATTAATATCGACATGATTAAATAGATTATTCTTCATAAATGTGTTGTATGATTGCTCATGACTTGGATCAAGTCCAATGTACTCATCTAAGTTATAAGTTGAAACACCAGCATAAGAAGTCTTATTCTCTTTATGATCTTTTACAAGATTTGCATAAAGTTGTACAGGACTTCCGCCTGTAGCCAGTCCTAAAGAAATTTCTGGTTTACTTTTTACTGCTTCAATAATAATATTAGCTGCAACCTCTGATAAGGCCTCGTAATCTTTTACTTTAATTATATTCATATTCATCCTCCAATAGTCAATATTATATGACTTATCCTACTTTATTACAAACTAAAATACTTCAATTGTATAAGAAACTTTAAAGCTTGTTTCAGGTTTAATATTCATAACTGCATCACGTTGTTCAAACTCTAAATCTTTATCAGTTTTATGTCCTACACCTAACCATGGTTCAATACAAATAAATGGTGCCTGCTTAGCTGCATTTGTCCAAACAGCAACAATTGGAAAACCAACGACTGAGACATTAACACCATGTTCGCCATCACTGTAGCCGACTTTCGCACTTGAGACATTATGATAAACCCAAGTTGGATACTCTTCAAAGAGATCATAACTTAAAGGAATTTCCTTAACTAAACCAGCATTGACCATTGGACCATGACCCTTTAATACTTCAGCTGATGAGAAAGTTAATTTATAATCTTCAAACTTTTTATCTTTACTTAGTGGAAGATTAAATGCTGGATGTAAACCAAAGTTAAATGGCATATCTACAACTCCATCATTAATAATGTCATATTCAACCTTAATCTTATTTCCGATTAACTTATATGATAAATTAATTTTGAAATAAAATGGGTACTGCTTGAGCGTTTCCTCATTAGCTGAGAATGTTAAGACAACTTCATTATCATAAGTATAGGTATTTAAGAAATGAGCTTGTCTTAAAAAACCATGATTTTCCATCGTTGTTACTTGCTTACCAAAATGATATTTTTTATCATGTGATGAGCCAATGATTGGAAATAAAGTTGGCGTTGAGTAAGCCCAGTATTGTGGATCGGCTTCAAAGATATACTCACGACCAGAAATCTCATGTTTCATGCGCGCAATCTGTCCACCTTTTAAATCAATTTTTACGTAAAAATCCTCATTCTGTAACACTATCATAAAGTACACTTCCTTTCGGTATTTTAAAGGGTAATTTATTCTTATGCATTATTATATTTATATTATCAGATGTAAATATTTCACCATCACAAGTATAAGTCATTGAACCTTTCGTTGTAACATTAAAGGAATCTAATCTAAATGATTCAATTTGACTAATTTCCTTATGTTTACCTTTAGCATATTTCAAGATTAACTTTGGTATTTGACGACGCATAATCGTATCAACCCAAAGTACTTCAAAGATTCCATCAGTTATATCAGCCTCTGGCGTTGGATTAAAGCCGCCACCATAGTATTGACCATTTAAGACTGCTAAAAACAAAGTTTCTTTGCTTGCTGACTTACCATTATAATTAAGTGTTAATTCAAACTTAGGTAGTGAAACGACTTTTTGAATGACCGCAACTACATAAGACAGTGAGTTTGGAAAGAACTTACGATTAGTATGAGCAATTGCTGCTTCACCAATCATGGCATCAAAACCAATACAGAACATATTTAAGAATCGATGATCATTAGCCTGGCCATAGTCAATCATTTTAACTTGACCTTCAATTGTATTAATTAACATTTCTTTGTAATCAAACTTCTTCTTATATACAGTTCGATGAAAGTCATCACCAGTTCCATTTGGTACAACTGCCATTGTTACACCATCATTAATTCCGTTTAAAACTTCATAGGCAGTACCATCACCACCGATTGAATAAACACAAGCATTATCTTCTTTGGTGTATTGACTAGCAATCTCAGTTGCATGTCCTTGATATTTTGTTATATGTATTTCATAGTCATCACTATTTTTAAAGTACTCTTTTATCCACGGTATATATCTTTCATACTTACGTATTCCAGCTACTGGATTTATAATAAAAACGTTTTTCATAAATTACCCCTTACTAGCATTTCTATTATAGCAAAAAAAGGATAATATTATTATCCTTTCACTTGTTTTTATGTTTTTTACTTAATAATTACGCCTTGTGTAGAACCTTGGATACCGGCAGCGTTACCTTCATCAGTATCAATATGCATAGCTGCTCTAAAGTTTGGATTAACCCTAACAACTACGTCTCCAAAAGTTAATGAACGATCATCACTTGTAATTTCAACTGAAACTACTTGGTGATCTTCTAAGCCAAATTGCTTAGCTTCTTGATCGCTTAAATGTATATGTCTTTTCGCAATAATTACCCCTTTATGCAGAACAACTGTTCCTGCTGGACCAATTAATGTCATACCTGTCGTGTTTTGAATATCGCCTGACATTCTCACTTGCGCAGATAAACCTAATGATCTTGCATCAGTTGCGGATACTTCAACTTGCGTTTCAGGACGCGTAGGTCCAAGTACAATTACACGAGCCATTTCCCCTTTTGGCCCTTTAATGGTAACACGCTCTTCAGTTGCGAACTGTCCCGGTTGAGATAATTCTTTCAAATTAGTTAATTTGTGACCTTCACCAAATAAAACTTCCAAATGCTCGTCAGATAAGTGTACGTGACGTGCTGAAATTTCTACCAATACTTTATTTCCCATATTTTCCACCTCACAAATAATTATACCTAAATACCATATATAATACAAACTAATCTTAAGCAAAAAAACATAGTAAAGACATCAAGCAAAAATCTTGACAAAGTCTGTTTACAGTCGTAAACTATTATTAATTGCAGGAGTGATAAAATGAAGAATTTAGTCGAAATATCAGGTGCTGAATGGGAAGTAATGAAAGTTATTTGGTCCTTAGAAGAAGCAACCTCAAAAAGTGTTGGCCAAGTCTTAAAAGAAAAACAAAACTGGGAAAGCCCAACAACCAAAACACTATTAGGAAGACTTGTTAAAAAAGGTTATTTAGAAACAGAAAAAGTTGGAAACTACTTTATTTACCATCCAACCATTAGTGAATCAGAAGGATCAAGTGAGAAAATTTCAGAAGCTGTCGCATCCGTCTGTTCCCGTAAAGTTGGAGCATCAATTGCAAAAATAATTGAAGAAAACCAATTATCAAAAGCAGACTTTGAACTAATTACCAAAGCACTGGCAAACAAAGACTTAGTTGATAATGTCAAATGTAAATGTTTGGGTGATTGCGCTTGTGCAGAAGGTCAATGTACTTGTAACTAAAAAAACTGTTAGATGGTACTGATCTAACAGTTTTTCTATATTTCCTTAGCCCAAGTAAAGGCTTTTTTCGCAATTATAACTGCGATAATTTCATTGATTACTGCCGCAGCTGTAATCGTTGATTGAATGATTAGCGATGAAGCTGGATCAAAGCCATTTAAGCTTGCGACCGCAATACCTGTAAAGACTAGTGAAACACCAGAGTGTGGAAGTAAGGTTAAACCTAAATACTTTTGAACAGTTTCAGGCATTCCTGTTACCTTAGCACCAAGGCGTGCTCCCGAATACTTACCAATGGCACGTGCCACAATATAAATGAATGTAAATAAACCAGCTCCAAAGATTAAACTATAATTAAGCGGTGCACCAAGTGTAATAATTACGACAATTAGTGAGAAGTAAATAATTGGACTAACACGGTTTAAAACAATATCTAAACGATTTGCCTCAATAACATTTGAGAAGACTGCGGCATAAGCCATACCAATTAACATAAAGTTAAGCATTGGTGCTGCTAAAAGCTGAGTATTAATATAGATGGCAATAAGTGCCATTATTATAACTGAGCTTGCAATAGTAATTAAAGATGTTCGCTTACTATTATTTGCATTTAAGATCTTTCCAGTAATATAACCAAATGGTAAACCAATTACGAGCGGAATAATAATCATAATAAATAAAGTAAAGATTAGTGAAGTTCCTGAACTTGAGTTTTTAGCTACAACAATTGAATTTAAAGTAAAGAAGACAATGATTGCTAAAACGTCATCTAAGGCTGCCATTGGAATTAATGCGTTAGCAACCGGTCCATTAGCTTTAAACTCGCTGACGATCGATAAAGCAGGTGCTGGTGCTGTTGCAAGTGCAATTGATCCAAAGATTAAAGCAAGATAAAGTGGAATATCCATAATATAGAAAATAATACCAAAGACTAATGATACAAAAGCAAATGTCATTAGTGATTGCCATAATGTTGTAATAAAGATCTGCTTGCCTGATTCTTTCAGTTTTGAATAAACAAGTTCTGATCCAATCATAATACCTAAGAAACATTCTAAGATGTTTTGGACTGACTTAAATGTTGGTGCATTTAATATATCATTATTTAATAAATTAAATGCGTGCGGCCCCAGTAACATGCCCGCTACTAACCAACCTAATATTGCCGGCAATTTAAATTTGGAAACAAATTTCCCCATTAAAAAAGCCAAGATAATAACTAAAGTAATTCTTAATATTGAAAACATTTAATCGCTCCTTCAAACTACATTAGTACATTATACATAATTACTCTTTAAATTAATAAAATTAGTTGATATGGTGCTAGTATAAATAACGGACAAGTTAAACATAGAGTTTCTAAATAAGTTACAATATTAGTAACAGGAGGAAAACTTTATGGCAAAACATTATAATAAAGAATTTAAGGAAGATGCCATC
Organism: Erysipelothrix sp.; assembly: GCA_012735275.1. Classification (GTDB taxonomy): domain Bacteria; phylum Bacillota_I; class Bacilli_A; order Erysipelotrichales; family Erysipelotrichaceae; genus JAAZDN01. The sequence continues at coordinate 5,646 of JAAYHR010000016.1, read as the reverse complement.
CAGTGGATTGGTGATAATGGTAGTTCGGCATTAAAATCAATATTAGTAATTGTTGTTTGCTCTAAGATTTCGCGTATTTCTTTGACAGTCTCACAGCGACCTAGTAAGTATGGAATTAATTCATACGGAGAAATATTGTAGCCAGTATCAGATACTGGGTGATAGTGAGCACTTTTTGGAAAGTTTAAACCCGCAATACTTAAACCCTTCTCATTGGTAGCTTCAGCATAGAGTGGATAGTTATCGACAACTGTTGCCATTCCAATCATAGCAAACTGACTAGCTAGGCTAGGCTAGGCTCACTTGAAAATTTAAACTGATAGTTTCTTGGTGTCACTACAATATGCTGATGATAGTTTTCCGCAACATCCAAATTTCTTCCAAAATAAAAGTCTTTTGATTTCATTCTAATACTTGTGCACATAAGTAACCCTTCTTTCTATTTTCTTATTTAAATTATATAACTTAATAAATATAAGCATTGATCGATGCAAAATAAAATCGACCATTTAGATAGCATCTAAAATGATCGATTAATTAATTAATTATTCTTCTAAAGCTAATGCAAGTAACTCTTTAGTGTTAAAGATTGCATATAATTCTTTGGGGATTACTTTTACTGAAACATCATCAGCTGATAATTCATCGAGTGTATCTCTCAGTTCAGCGACTGGCTGACTTAAAAGAACAACATCGGCTTTTGCTACTTCAGCTTGCGCTTCTTCTTCTCCTGCTGACCAAACATTTATTTCAATATTATCTGCTTCAGCTAACTGTTTCATTTTAGAAACGATTAGCGATGAGGTAATACCGGTCGAACAAACTATTAATACGTTTTTCATAAAAACCCTCCCTTTCTTATATGATACCAAATTTTTAGTAAAATGTAACCACTTACTTAACTTTTAACTTACTTTTAAAATAATCAGTATTTATTACACTCATAATTATTTCATCATAGTAGTGATTATCAATTTTAATTGCTTCTCTTAATCGACCTTCTTCAATAAATCCTTGCTTTTTATAAAAATTAATTGCACGTGGATTATGACTATAGACTTCAAGTTGCAGACGATTTAATTTTAACTCTTCAAAGACATAGGCTAAGACTAAACTAATTGCTTGACTACCATAACCTTTATTAAAATGCTTTAGTGATCCTAGGGCAATTCTAAAGCCGGCTGATTCATTATCCTTATCAATATCATAAATGGTTAACTCACCGACATAGCTATCATCACTAAGTAAGCAGATCGCAAAGTCGATACGAGTTTCATCTTCACTAATATTTTTAAGATGGGCTTGGATTTGCTCTAAACTAAAATTTGCTTGCGTGTTAGTTAGAAATCTAATTTCTTCAACTTGAGATGCCGCATGTAGATCAGCGGCATACTCTCTGCCTAATGGTTTTAAATACACTTTCATAAATTAGACCTTAGTATCAAGTAGATGTAATGCTAAGCGAAGATTTAGTGATGTTGTTGAATCTTTTGTATTAACATCTAATATTTCTTCACACTTCTTAATTCGATAAGTAATCGTATTTCGGTGTAAGAACATTTCTTGAGCTGTTTTCGTAATCTCACCTTGATTATCTAAGTAGACTTTTAAGGTTTCCAGTAACTCTTTATTAGATATATCATCAACTTCAACTAATTCTTTTAATTGATGTTTGATAAAGTAGTTAATTGAATCATCATCTTTACGATTAAAGAGTGTCATTAAGCCTGATGGACGGTAGTGTTTAACTATATCGTTATTTTCTAGCTCTAAAGCCTTAACTCCTTCAAAGTATGAGTTTTTAATTTCATATGGATGATCTACTGGTTTTCCAAGTCCAAAGTGGATTCTAATTTTTAACAGGTCATAAATATCTTGGGCTGATTGTTTTAGTTTCTCTTCAATATCTTCAACATTGTGCTGTAATAGAATGCTGGTTGATTTTGTTTTATCACGATAGAAGACAAGTCCGTATTTTAATGTTGGAATTGTTCTTTCGATTAACCACTGGTAAATAATTAATCCAAGGTCTTCTTCATCATACTTACGGTCATTTTGATCTGGGACAATTTCACATAAGATTATTCGATAATACTTAGTGTTAATTAATCCGTAGTTTAATCCTTGGTTAAAGAACTCAGGATCATTTCGATCTTCTGGTGGATTTCCAAACAAGAGTTTTGAGAAGAATGAGTTTTGAATTCTAATCATTGAGTTTTCAATTTGTTCATTCTTATATAGAATAAAGGATAGAACCATTTTTGACTGGTCAATTGCAAATTGAGCAATTGGGTATGTAAGCTTGTTAGGGTGTAGTATAATTAAGTAGTATTGGAAAGACGAATTCGCCTTAATCGGATATATATTTGTCTGTAATATTTCATGACGTGAATCTCTTATATTGATTGATTGAATTTTAGTCGTTAAATTATCAAATTGTTCAGATATTTGGTCTAAATATGGACCAACTGGATTCTTTGTTTTATGAAAGTAAGCACTATGCCCAATCACATCCATAAATGGATTAATTAAGATGGCTGGTGCCTTAATCGTATTTGATAATTCATTCAAGATAACTTGAGGACTTGCTCCATCAATAAATAGATTTGAATAATGTTTCTGAATATCAAGGGCAAATAAAACGTTTTGCGTTTGCTTGCCTAAAATATAATCGAGCATATTGTGTGATAATACCCCTAGTGTTTTACCTACAGGTATTTCAATAATTGCAAATTTAACTGAGTTAGCATAGTTAATAATATCTTTATTAATATATTTAACGAAACGTGATGTCTTAATACAAAGACCTGAGACGCCTACTCGATTTAGTGATTTAATAAAATCTAGTAAAGCTTCTTGATCATCTTTGAAGACCATTGCTGTTGTTAAAATAAGTGCATTTGAAATCGTGAAATTGGCGACGTCGGGTGTTTCCGTAACATCGATAGTTTCTATATCTTTATCCAAGGTATCTTCATTTGTCAGTAGTGTTAAATCTGAAAATGTTACCTGGTTGAGTAATTCGCGAATTGTAATCATGTATTTCTACCGTCCTTTATGCAATAACTCTAACATATTATGCTAAATTGTTCAATATGCTTATTGTTAGACCCAAGCATTTGTGAAATAATAAGGTGGACGAGCGCTTGATAGCGTTTCTTAGAGAGGGGGGATTTTTGTGTTAGATAACTTTTTAAAAGACGAATTAGCTAGTGAAGAACTGGTTAATGAGTATGTAGCTCGCGGCTACAACGACGACACAGTCCCTAAAATTAATGAACAAAGAAATATGGGAGTATTCAATTACTTCACCCTGTGGATGGGCTCTATTCATAATATTCCTAATTATGCAGCTATTGGAGGATTCCTTTTCCTTGGCTTAGCACCAATTAATGTTATGTTAGCTATTATATTAAGTTCTATTGTTTTATCAGTATTTATGGTTTTAAACGGCCGAGTTGGATCCAAGTATGGTATTCCATTCTCAATGCATTTAAGATCAGTATATGGAGATGTAGGAGCAAAACTTCCTGGTTTCTTACGTGGAGGAGTTGCGGCAATCGCTTGGTTCGGTTTACAGAACTTTACTGGATCACTTGCCCTACTAGTTATAATCGGAAATATTTGGCCAGGATTCTTAGCAATTGCACCTGGAGTTAATTTATTAGGAATTTCAGTTCCTGGATTAATTTCATTTACATTATTCTGGGGTGTTAACGTATTAATGGGAATTGGTGGCGGTGGAACGATCAACAAGTTTACTGCAATCTTAAACCCACTAATTTACATCGTATTCGGTGGTATGACAATTTGGACATTAACACAAATTGGACTTGGAGAAATCTTAGCTTATACACCAACTAATGCGGCTGTATCAAACACACCGTTATTCTTATCGTTCCTAATGGTTATAAACTCTGTTGTTGCAGTTTGGGCAGGCCCGGGAGTTTCGGCTTCTGACTTTACTCAAAGCGCTAAATCAACTAAAGAACAATCAATCGGACAAACATTATCATTCTTAGTTGGATATGGAGTATTTGCTCTATGTTCAGTAATCATCTTAATCGGTGGAACTATCTTATATGGTAACGTTGGTTGGGATATTGTTACAATCATTGAAAACTGGAATTCAGTTTACCTAACTTCATTTGCAATGCTAGTACTATTAATGACTACTATCTCAACAAATGCAACAGGAAATATTATTCCAGCAGGATATCAGTTATCTGCCCTATTTCCTAAGAAAATTGATTATAAAAAAGGTGTAATTATTGCTTCAATAATTTCTTATGTAATCTTACCTTGGAAATTGATGGAGAATGCCGATTCAATCTTTATCTTCTTAAATATTATTGGAGCAACACTAGGACCAGTTGCTGGTGTTATGTTAGTTGATCACTTTATCGTTACAAAAGGAAAAATTGATATCGACAAACTATATATGGATGAAAAAGAAGAAAACTTAGATAATCCGTATAAAGGTATTAACAAAAAAGCATATATCGCAACAATTGTTGGATTAATACTTGCTTTAAGTGGAATGTTTATTCCAACACTAAAAATATTATCAGATATTTCATGGTTTATTAGTTTAGGATCAAGTGGATTTATTTATTGGCTATTATGCCGAAAGGAGAAATAAATATGAATTATGATTTAGTTATTAAGAATGGTTTAGTTATTCTTGATTCAGAAGAACTTCTAACAGATGTTGCTGTTAAAGATGGTAAAATAGCTGCTATCGGAAGCGATTTAGGCGACGCTAAGGAAGTTGTTGACGCAAAAGGATTAATTGTAAGCCCGGGGATGGTTGACGCTCACGTACACATTACAGAGCCAGCATCAGGATACCGTGATGATTGGGAAGGTTATTTAACTGGAACAGCTGCATCTGCTAAAGGTGGAGTTACATCATTTATCGAAATGCCATTAAACCAAGTACCTGCAACTGTAGATAAAAAATCATTAGATATTAAATATGCAGCTGGTGAAGGTAAACTTGCAGTTGACGTTGCATCCTTTGGTGGACTAGTACCATTTAACTTAGAAACAGGAATTCAAGAATTAAAAGACGGTGGGGTTGCAGCATACAAATGCTTCATGGCTACTTGTGGTGATCGCTCAATTGAAGGTGACTTCATGAACGTTGATGACTACTCTCTATACGCAGGAATGCAAGAAATCGCTAAAACTGGAAAAGTATTAGCAATCCATGCAGAAAACGCACAAATCACAGACAAATTAGGTGAAATTGCTTACGCTAACGGTGAATCTACACTAGCAGCATACGTAGCAACTAGACCAGTATTTACAGAAGTAGAACCAATCAGACGCGCTATTTTATTAGCTAAAGAAACTGGCTGTAGAATTCATATCTGCCACGTTGCATGTCACGAAGGTGTTGAAGAAATCTACCAAGCACGTAAAGATGGTGTTGATGTAACTTGTGAAACATGTACTCACTACCTATACTTCGATACATCTGAATTAGATGATATTGGAAACGTAGTTAAATGTTCTCCACCAATTAGAGACAAAGCACAACAAACAGCTCTATGGGAACAAATTAAAGACGGTAAGATTGACTTTGTTACATCAGACCACTCACCATGTACACCAGACTTAAAAGCTGCTCCAAACGCATTT
>JAAYHR010000015.1 GCA_012735275.1 Erysipelothrix sp. | reverse complement strand
CAGCTTTAGCTAAAGAAATGGGACTTGCTCAATACCAACAAGGTGTTGACGTAATCTTTGCAGTTGGTGGTAATGGAAAAGATCCACATTTATTGTTAGCTCCAGGTGATATTGCACAGGTTGTTTTACCACCAGATGTTGCATGGGCTGGTATAGCCACGCCAGGATAAACCATAAGCCGTGAAATATTTGGTGGTAAAATAATTCTTGCTTATCGACCAATCGATGAAATTAGATCAATCTATGATTTAAATGAACAAGAAAAAGTTACTTCCAATACTTTAGATAACTACGAGGACTTTGTCGGTGAGTTACTAAGGTAAGTGAGCAAGGTTATGCTATTTCTGATGAAGAGTTACAACTATCCGTTCAAGGAGTTGCCGCACCGATATTTGACTACAATCATAAGGTGATTGGATCACTATCAATTACAGCCTTAAAATCATCAAATAAGTTAAGTGAACACAATATTAATCGTTTAAAATCATGCGCAGAAGAAATTACCGGCAGCATTGGTGGTTTAGTTATTGACTAAATATTTATTAAGCAGTCTAAATATGGACTGCTTTTTATTTTCTATTTAGACATTTAAAGAAAATAGTGGTAAATTATATCTATAATAAGTTTTAGTTAGTACTGTAATTTGGGAGGGATTATGATGAAACGACTAATTATTGGGATTCTTGCAGTATTAATTTTCGCAACAACCGCCTTTTTTGGATATAGTAAAATTAAGTACCAGGCTTACTCAGCTGATGTAAGCTACGAACAAGCTACTGAGATTATCAGTAAACTTAGTAAGGAGGGTATGTCTGAGGAGTTTAATGCTTGGGATATTCAAGCAATTGCTGATGACTTATACTTAATTTCTTATAGTAGTGAGCCAGTTGAAGATGTATATGCTACAGATCATTCTTGGATATTACATAATAATGTCTTAGTTTATGAAATTAAAGACGGGCAACTTTTACATGGTGAAGACTTAGATAAGTCGATTGCCAGTAAATTTAATCATAATGTTAAAACTTTTAACGAAGAAAAAGTATCAGAAGAAATACCTTTTGAGAAAGTTGAACAAAACTCGATTAGAGTTTTAAAAGGTGAAACCGCAGTCCTAAGTAAAGGTGAATTTGGAAGTAAAGATATTATTTCTAAGAATACCTTTGTTGATGGTGAGTTAGTCGATACTGAAGTAAGTGAGAAAGTTACTAAAGAAGCCGTTAGTCAAGTTACATTAATTGGAACTTATGTGGCGCCGCCACCACCACCGCCACCAAAACCAGCAACTGTAAATAAACCAAAAACAGCTGTTAAAAGTAAGCGGAAATTAACTTGGTTAAATGTTAAATATAATCGAAATGGATCACTAGCACCATGGGCTAATAAACGTTATGGTCGCTACTCATTTCCAGAATCTGGCTGTGTTCCAACCTCATTAGCAATCGCTATGTCAGGCTATAATGTTCACAGACTCCCAGATCAAATTGCAGATCAGTTACACAGTCAAGGTCTCTTCAATAGTGGAAACTATGTTGGAGCTGGCGGTAAGGCTGTCGAATATGGACTAAGAGATAATGGCTTTTCAGTCAATGGTCTATCATCACAAGGGGCAGTATCATCGGCTCTAGCTCGTGGTAATGTTGTAGTTGCAGCTGTCCAATCAGGTAAATTTGGAATTCGAAGTGGTACACATATGATCGTATTAAACGGTAATGATAGTGGTACAACCTATGTTATGGACCCAACTTACTCTAATAAATCATCCAATGCTTCGATTGCTTCAATTTGGGCAGCGCAAAGTTATGATGCGATTGACCGTGAACTTGGTTATGTCTTCTATGAGCTAATTGCACCAGGACTTAATCCAAGTGATGAGGATGAAAAACCGATAGAAACTGAGAAACCAGAAAAACCATTAGTACCTGAGATACCGGTCGATCCTGAAAAACCTGTCGAACCAGAGAAACCTGTAGAGCCACAAGAACCAGAAGATACAGAAGATCCAAATACTGGTGGAGAAGGATCTGAGCAAGATGAAGAGGATATTGAAAATCCAGTCAATGAAAATGACGAAGGATCTGAATTATCAGAAGATAGTCCGGAAGAACCTTAGATAATTACTCTATACTTTGATGCAAATTAATGTATAATATACTTATAGAACACCACTCTTTAAATGGTTATGTTAGAATTAAAACTATTTTAGTTTTAGAACCAGACCATGTCGTCTGGTTTTTTAATTTTGCTACTTTTAAGATATTTGTATAGTAGGGCTAAATGTAGTATAATAGATATATACTGAAAGAGGAGTGGTGGAAACCACTCCGTTATTTATGGAAAAATGAGGTGAAGTATGAGTAATTTAGATAAAATTAGAGCGGTTCTTGAACCGATAGCAAGTGAAAATCAGGTCCTTATTAATGATTTAATATGGCGAAATGATGGTTCCGAAAAGGTCTTAGAAATCCCAATTATGTTTGAAGATAAAACAATGGATTTAGAGACTTGTGGCAAGTTAAGTAGTCTATTTATCGATGCTCTTGAAGACGTTGATTCGATGAATTTTGACTATTCGATTGATGTTTGTTCACCAGGTGCTGAGCGCCTATTAAACAGTAAAGCAGATATGGAAGATGAGATTGGTTCATATGTTTATGTGAAGTTTAAAAACCCGACAGCGGGTAGCCACGAAATATATGGAGAATTAAAAAGTGTTACAGATGAAGGAATTTCAATTGAGTATTTAGAAAAAACGCGCAAGAAATTGTTCGAGCTTGCTACTGACAATATCGGATTAATTAGATTAGCGATTAAATTTTAAGGAGAGAGTATGAAAACCAGTGATTTTATAGCGGCAATTAGATCGATTGAAGAAGATCGTAATATTAGCCAAGACATAATTGAAGAAGCTTTAATTGAGGCAATTGGAAAAGCATTAAAGAAACATATTAATGCAAATGATGCAAACGTTAGAGTTGTTCTTGATGAAGAACTTGATGAAATGCGTATTTACCAAGTATTTGATGTAGTTGAAGAAGTTGAAAATTTTGATAGTGAACTATCTTTAGAAGAAGCTATTGATGATAAGCCTGATGCAAAAATTGGTGATGAAATTCTATTAGAGCATGAAATTGGTGAACTTGGAAGACCAGCTGCATTACTTGCGAAAAACGTCTTGAAACAAAAGATTCGTGAAGCAGAAAAACAAGGTATTTATGATGAGTATATCCATCAATTATATGAAATGATTACTGTTCAAGTTGATACAGTTGAAGATCGTTTCTTATTTGTTGATTTAGGTAAAGCTCACGGAATTATGCCATTATCGGCACAAATTCCAAATGAACACTACTATGAAGGTCAAAAGATTAAAGTTGTTATTACAGAAGTTAATAAGGACTCTAAGGGAGCACAAATTATTGTCTCACGTGCTGATGATCACTTTGTAAGACGTTTATTTGAAATGGAAGTGCCTGAGATTTATCAAGGTATTGTTGAAATTAAAGCAATCGCTCGTGAAGCGGGTGATCGTACAAAGGTTGCAGTATTCTCTAAAGATCCTAATGTTGATCCAATTGGAGCATGTATTGGGCCACGTGGATCACGTGTTCAAGAAGTTATTGAAGAACTTCAAGGTGAGAAAATTGACATCTTTGAATGGACTAATAACGTTGACCAATTAATTAAGAGTGCTTTAGCACCAGCTGAAGTTTTATATGTTTTACCAACTGAAGATGAAAGATCTGTCGTTGTCGTTGTAGCAGATGATCAATTATCATTAGCTATCGGCCGTGGTGGTAAAAACGCTAAGTTAGCTGTTAAGTTAATTAACAAGAAAATTGATATTAAATCATTAACTGATATTAAAGCTTCAGGAATTGATTATGAAAATATCGCATTAGCAAATCAACCAACTATTTTAGTTGAACCTGAATTTGTTGAAACAGAAGACATCGTTGTTGATCCAATCATTAATGATATCAATGAATACGGAGAAATTATTTCTGGTGCTGAATTAGAAGCTGCGGAAGTTGAAGCAGTTGAAGCGGACATTACTACTGAAGAAGCAGTTCTTGAAGATAGTGAAGTTGAAGAAGTAAGTACACCTGTAGTTGAAACTGAAGTTAAAGTTGAACCTAAGCTTGAAGTTAAAGTAGAACGTGAAGTTAAAGACGATTACGTATCTAAATTTGAAAAACTGGCTGATCCAACAATCGCATTACAAAAAATTGCAGAGCGTGAAGCAGCTGCAGCTCGACGTAAAGCTCGCTTTGATGCCAAACGTAGAAATGAAGAGAAAGAAATTGACTATTCAGAATTAGAATATGAAATTGCTCCAGAGTATACTGAAGAAGAATTAGCGGCAATCGCAGCTGAACAAGAAAAATTAGAAAATTCATGGTATGAAGATGAAATCGAATTTGAAGATTTCGAAGATTACTACGAATAAAAGGAGATAATATGCGTAAAACACCACAACGTAAATGCTTAGTATCAAACAAAATGTATGATAAGAATGAGCTAGTTAGAGTAGTTAGAACACCAGATAAAAGTATCGTAGTTGATACTAGTGGTAAGGCTAATGGTCGTGGCGCTTATTTGAAATTAAGCTTAGAAAATATTGCCGCAGCTAAAAAGCGTGGCGTATTCGCAAGATCATTACAAACGGAAATTCCGGATGATATTTATGATCAGCTAGAATCATTATTAAATGATGGAAAATAAATTATCTGGATTATTAGGTATTGCTGTTAGAGCTCGAAAAGTATTGTTTGGAGATTCAGCTTATGAAAAGCTATCATCAAAGGAAGCTTCCTTACTAATTATTAGTGATGATGCATCAGATCGAACTTTAAAGCAATTAGAAAATAGAGCTAATTACTACAATGTTGAATTTGTAGTAGTTGAAGATTTACTCCTTAATCAAGCTACTGGTAAAACTACCGCAAAGTATTGCTTGATTATTGATAGAGGATTCTCAAAAGGAATTTTAGACATATGTAGAAAGAGGTGAAGATATGGCGAAAAATTTTAGTAGAAAAAATCGTGGGCGTAATAATCGTAACAGAAGAAAATCTGCCCCAATAAAAATTAATTATCCAACAACTGTATCTTATTATGAAGGTATTACAGTCGGAGCACTTGCGAAGCGTTTAGAGCGTAAGTCAGGAGAAATTATTAAGATTTTATTTAAGTTAGGTTCAATGGCAACTATTAATGACCCATTAAGCGCTGATTTAGTAGAATTAATTACACTTGAATTAGGTGTAGAAGCTACATTAGAAGTTGATTTCATCGAAAATGAAATGGACTTTGAACAAGATGTAGAAGATAAAGAAGAAGATTTAGTTGAACGTGCGCCAGTTGTTACAATCATGGGACACGTTGACCATGGTAAAACTTCATTGTTAGATACAATTAGAAAAACCGACGTAACTGATGGTGAATTTGGTGGGATTACGCAACATATTGGTGCTTACCAAGTTAATGTTGATGGCAAACCAATTACATTCTTAGATACTCCAGGCCATGAGGCTTTCACTGCAATGCGTGCTCGTGGAACGAAAGTAACCGATATTGTTATTATCGTTGTCGCAGCTGACGATGGTGTTATGCCGCAAACTAAAGAAGCAATTGACCATGCGCTAGTAGCTAAGTCGCCAATTATTGTCGCAATTAACAAAATTGATAAACCAGGTGTAAATACTGATCGTATTTTAAGTGAAATGTCAGAATTAGGACTAGTAACTGAAGCTTGGGGTGGAGAAACTATGTTCGTTGAAGTTTCAGCAAAAACTGGACAAGGTGTCGATGAATTATTAGAATCTATCCAATTATTAGCAGAAGTTTCAGAACTAAAAGCTAACCCAAACCGTGCTGCATTAGGTACTGCAATTGAAGCAGAACTTGATAAAGGACGTGGAGTTGTTGCATCATTACTAGTACAAAATGGTACATTACGTCATGGTGACTACATTGTAGTTGGAACAACTTCAGGTAGAATTAGAAAAATGACTGACCACCATGGTAAAGACATTGAATTTGCTCTACCATCAACACCAGTTGAAATTTTAGGATTAAACGAAGTTCCAATTGCTGGAGATTCATTTAGAGTATTTGAAGATGAGAAAACAGCTAAAGAAGTTGCTTCACGTAAGAAACAATTACTTGATGCAGCTGAACGTGGTATTTCAAGCGCTATGTCACTAGAAGATCTTGCTAAGCAAATTCTTGAAGGTGATATGAAAGAAATCCCAGTTATCGTTAAATCAGACGTACAAGGTACGGCTGAAGCAGTTAAATCATCACTTGAAAAAATTGATGTTGCAGGTGTTAGAGTTAATGTTCTACGTGCGCAAGCAGGTGGAATTACTGAATCTGACGTAATGTTAGCACATGCTTCCAAAGCAGTTATCTACGGATTTAACGTTCGTCCAAATGCAAACGTGCGAGCAAAAGCTGCTGAAGATAAAGTAACAATAAGATTACATAACGTAATTTACAAGTTAGTTGAAGAAATGGAATCTGTCATGAAAGGTATGCTAGACCCAATCTTTGAAGAAGTTGTCTTTGGACAAGCAGAAGTTCGTGAAACATATAAAGTATCTAAAGTTGGTACAATTGCTGGATGTATGGTTACAGAAGGTAAAATGGTTCGTGGATCACAAATTAGATTAATTAGAGATGACATTGTTATCTATGAGGGTGAAATGGGATCATTAAAACGCTTTAACGATGATGCTAAAGAAGTCGCTCGTGGATTTGAATGTGGTATTACAATTAAGAACTTCAACGATCTTAAAAATGGTGATATAATTGAGTCACATGGTGAAGAAGAAGTTCCAGCAATATAAAGATAGGAGAGTTAAAAATGAGTGTTACAAAAGATAGATTAGAAAGTAATATTAATCGTCATATTTCAGCAATTATCTTACATGATTTAAAAGATAAGAATATGGGACACGTTACAGTTACTGATGTTGTAGTTTCAAAAGATCTTTCTTATGCAACTGTTTACGTTACATTTTTTGATGATCGTGGTGTTCCAACTGAAAGAGTTGAAGAACTAAATAAAGCTAAAGGATTTATTAGAACACAATTAAGCAAACGATTAACTACTTATAAGACTCCTGAAATTAGATTTGTTTATGATAACTCACTAAATGCAGGGGCAAGAATCGACGAATTACTTAAGAAAATATAATCAATAAGAAAGACCATCAAGGTCTTTTTTATTTTTATAATTTCCAGCTTTATATTAGTTAGCTGTTTAAATATAGTATCAAAAGTTAATTACGAAGTTTTAAATCATCCCACTAGTTTAGAAGTAAATCAATATAATGTTATATCTAATAATTTGGATGAAGAAACTTTATTGAATGAATTGTTTAAGGATGTAACTTTACTTGAAGAAGGTAAAGATGAGGAAACGGATGATCTAATCACTTATGCTGATTATGAACTTTCAATTAGTAATAATGAAGAGCATGATGAATTTTCTTTAATTAGATTTGTTAAAGGACTGGCTTATGATGAGCAAGTTACTATTGTTCTATTTGTAACTTATACTTATGAGCGTTTTAGTGAGGTTGTAGCGACTAGTCTTTTAATTGATGGTCAAGATTTCGGGCTTACTTATAACTTTGAAAATATTCCAGCTGAGATTGAGTTTGAATATAATGAAAGTTTTGCTTTAAGTGCTGATGCGCGATTACTTGATAATCATGAGCGTGAGTATGATTTAGTTTTATTTGATCAAGACTATAAAGAAATTAAAGATGAGTTTATTGCTAACTTAAGTGAAGATAGTTATTCTTTATATGCTGGCTTCTTGGAGATTGATCAAGATCTGCTTTATGAAATTAAAGTTAGTCAGATGAAAGAGGTTGTTGAAGATACTCTTGAGCAAGAAGTAACTCCAAGTAAGGATAAGGTTTATATTCCACCTAAGAGTATTGAGGTGCCGATTAAGGAAACTGATAAGGTTGCTTGGAAGCGTGAGTTAATTCGTAACTCGATTGTTGGCTTTGAGACAGTTTATCAAGATGATCCAAAACTTGAAAAGGGTCAAACAAAAGTAATTAGTAATGGCGTTAATGGGAAACTTGAAGTTTCTGCTGAGTATAAGTACGTTAATGGTAAGCGAACGCAGGAGTATCGTAATCTAGTTAGTAAGGAAATTGTTAAGGCAGTGAATCAGGTTGTCGCTCGTGGCTCTAAAGTGGCGGAAGCAGCTAAGTGTAGTGCAGCTGAATCGAGTAATCGTAATCAGCAAATGATTAATGAGATTAATAAGTCACGTTGTTTTAACGGATTGGCTAATTTAGCTTATTCTGATGGCTTAGCTAAAGCTGCGAATATTCGCGCTAATGAAATTATAAAATCATTCTCGCATACGCGTCCAGATGGTTCTTCTTGGGATACAGTTAGTCCGCTTGTTTATGCGGAAAATATTTCTTATGGTCACACTTCGGCAATCGCTGCGCATACTGCTTTTATGAATTCAGCAGGGCATAGGGCTAATATTGTTATAGCGGGCTTTAAGACGGTTGGAACATCCGCAGTTAATGGACCAAATGGTACTACTTACTGGGTTGTTCTCTTTGGTTATTGATTAATTGGGCTTATATCAATTACAAATGTATTAACTCTACAATTGTGATTGATTATTTGCTATAATAGTAGTAGGTGATAAATATGAGTTCAAATTATATTGAGATTTTAAATAACAGTGAAATTAATGGAAAAGTTTCAATTGAGAAAAGTGTTATTGGCGATATTGCCAAATACTCAGTTGAGGAAAGTAAGTACGTTAGTTTTTCACATAAACTTATTCAACAAAATAAGGGGATTAGCGTTACTTATGAGGATGAAGTCTTAACGATTAATCTTGAAGTTGAAGTTAAGTTTGGTAATCATGTAGTTGGTGTTATTGAGAATCTTCAACAAAAGATTTATCAAGCAATTACAACAAGTACAGGCATTGAAGATGTTTGCGTAAACGTCTGGGTTATTGGCTTTACTTTTTAAAACACCTTGTCGGTGTTTTTTTACGGAGGAATAATATGAATAGAACAGAAATAAGAGAACAAGCAATAATTTGTGTTTACCAGAGTTTACTTTTGAATACAGATATATATGAAGTAATTAATAATCAAGTTGATGACAAAAAAGTTAAGAGAGATATCTTTTTCTTAAATATTACGGCAAACGTAATTGAACATAAAACTTACTTACAGGAAATGATTGAAAGCAAATTAAATAATTGGGCTTTTGATCGCTTAGGTTTTTTAGAACAAGCAATTTTACTAGTTGGTGTCGCTGAGTTATTAAGTGAAGATGCTGATAAGGCAGTTATTATTAATGAGGCAATTGAGTTTACAAAGAAATATGCTGCGGCTGATTCTTTTAAATTAATTAATGGACTACTTGATCAAATATGAGTCAAAAGTGGTCAGTTAAATCTTTAGTAGCTTACTTAAAGTTAAAACTAGATAATGACTTTTTAATTCAGAATATTAATGTTGTAGGGGAGTTATCAAACTTTAAGTATCACAACAATCGCCATATGTACTTCACGCTTAAAGATGAAGTTAGTCGCGTTTCTTGTGTTATGTTTGCAACCAATGCCCGCCAAGTTAATTTTAATCCAAAAGATGGTATGTTAGTTTCATTAAAAGCTAATGTGTCGATCTTTGAGTCATCAGGATCACTACAATTGTATGTCACAGAAATGAATGAAGAAGGAGCAGGCGATTTATCTGCTCGTTTTGAGTTACTTAAAAAGCAGTTAAATGCTGAAGGTTTATTTGCTGAGCAACATAAACAAGGCTTTAAAAAGTTTCCAAGTCGAATTGCGGTTGTCTCAGGCAAGGATTCCGCAGCCCTAAATGATATTTTAACGACTCTAGAGCGCCGTTGGCCAATTGCCACTGTAAATGTCTATCCATCTTTAGTTCAAGGACCAGAAGCGCATTTAGACTTAATCTCAAACTTAATAAAGATTGATAATCAAGACTATGATGCGATTATCTTAGCCCGTGGTGGTGGATCGATAGAAGATCTTTGGGCATTTAATGAAGAATCCCTAGCGCGGGTAATTTATAATTTAAAGACGCCAATTATATCAGGTGTTGGTCATGAAATTGACTTTACGATATCGGATTTTGTTGCCGACTTAAGAGCACCAACCCCAACCGCAGCAGCCGAGTTAATTACACCAAATATTACTGATGTCAAAGCTAGTTTTAAACAATATGAGAATAGCTTAAAAGAGCGAATGAATTATCAGTTAAATAATGCCTCACAGTTAGTCTATACCTATAGTAATATGGCAAGCTTTAAACATCCTGAACTATTGACTGCGACTTATCAAAAAGCGTTACGCTTAAATGCAGATAAACTCCAGGCTTATCAATCAAGATTTATTGAAAATATTAATAAGTACAAACTTTTAGAAAAGTCTATAATCGCAAGTGCTAATGATATAATAAATATAGAAGTAAATAAGACGGCCTTATTAAAGCAGGAATTATACAATAACATTAACTTATTTGAAAATAAGTTAAAAGCTAACTTCAGCAATCAACTACAATTACTTGATTCTTATTCACCAATTAATACGCTTAAGCGTGGTTATTCAATTGTTGAGCATAATGATCAAATAATTAAGAGTGTTAAGGATATAAATATTAACGATGAAATAAAAGTCGCACTTGGTGATGGTCATATCATTGCTAGTGTAATTGGAAAGGAAGAAAATGATGGAAAACTTTAATTTTGAAGAAGCGATTAAACGCTTAGAAGTAATTAATCAAAAACTTGCGAGTGGTGAAGAAAGCTTAGACAACTCAATGACACTATTTGAAGAGGGATTAAAATTAATCCAAATGTGTAATACAAAATTAGAAGGGTTCGAAAGTTCAATTAATGAATTAGTCGATAAATATCAGGGATAATATGTTAAATACTTTTGAGAAGTTTTTACAAGATTACAATTACAATAGCCAAGGATCAGTCAATGATGCCGTAATTTATGCGACAGCAGATGGCGGTAAACGCGTTCGTCCCATGTTGCTTTTAGCACTACTTAGTGATTATGGAATTAATATTGAAAAGGGGCTTAGTGCCGCTTTAGCAATTGAATTAATTCACTCATATTCACTTGTCCATGATGATTTGCCAGCAATGGATAATGATGATTATCGTCGTGGTAAATTATCAACGCATAAACAGTTTGGTGAAGATATTGCCATATTAGCGGGAGATGCGCTTTTAACTGAAGCCTTCGCAATTATCGCAAGTGACATTGCAAACTATCCAGAAGAGAAAATAAAGTTAGTTCAAGCCTTAGCTAAATACTCAGGAATCGGCGGTATGATTTATGGTCAACAATTAGATTTAGCCGGTGAATCAAAAGCATTATTACTTGATGATGTAAAAGAGATTAATGTTTATAAAACATCTAATCTAATTATGTTCGCCCTTAGTGCGGCAGCGATTATCGCTAATGCTGATCAAGATATTGAAAAACTATTAGTAATTGCTAAAGACTTAGGTCTAGCATTTCAAATCCAAGATGATATTCTTGATGTAACTAAAACATTTGAAGAAATTGGTAAATACGCTAGTGATGAAGATAATGATAAGTCAACTTATGTTAAACTAATTGGCTTAGAAGCATCAAAAGCAAGTGTTGCTGAATTATTTGAAAATATCTATAACGTATTAAATACTTTAGATTTAAAATCTAATAACTTAAAAGAACTTATTGTTAATATTGAAAACCGTCAAAAATAATACTATCAAATTCTAGGAGGAACTATGGACCTTAATAAAATTAGTAAAAATTCAGATATTAGAAAATTTAATCATGAAGGCTTAGTGACAATTGCTGCTAAGTTACGGGAAAATCTATTCGAAAGTATGGCGAAAACGGGAGGCTATTTAGCTTCAAATTTAAGCGTCGTAGAATTAACCTTAGCCCTTCATTATGTTTTTGATGTGGAAGTTGATCAACTAATTTTTGATGGTAAGAAACATGCCATGGTTAATACAATATTAAATCAGGCTTATGGTATAGAAAAAAATTTACTCTATGCATCATCAATCTCAATTGCACTTGGACTTGCAGAAGCCCAAGCTTTTGAGCATGAGAAAAAGTCAATTGTTGCCATATTAGGCGATAACTCAATTAATGATGGAATTAACTTTGAGGCTTTACGCCATATTTCAAAGTCCGTTGAGAAAGTTATTATTGTTTATAATGATGCTGATAGTGATCAAGTAAGTGTCGGTAATATTGATCGTTCCATTAACCGTATTCGAACAAGTAAATCTTATAATGTAATTAAAGGGGATATGAATAAAATTCTCTCTAAAAATATTGTTGGTAAGAAAGTCTTGGGTTCATTACATGGCGTTAAGAATGTTATTAAGAAGAATGTCTTAGAAACAACAATCTTTCGTGAATTTGGTATTGAGTACTTAGGACCAGTAGATGGCCATGATTTAAAGCAATTAATTACCGCTTTTAATTATGCTAAGCAAATTGATAACTCAGTTATTGTCCACGTGATTACAAAGATGGGCAAGGGCGTGAGCTTTGTTGAGAATAATGCTAATTATCACTACAATGCCATTACCCCATTTGATCCAAAGACTGGCCAAACATTATCTAATTTTCCAAGTAATCATTTAACTAATGCTAATATCGTCACCAAAACATTAATTGACTTAGCTAAAGATGAAGCTGATATTGTTGCTGTTTCGACTGATAACTTAGTCTTTAGTAACTTAGGTGATTTTAATGAGCACTATCCGAAGCGGACTTATAATATTGCTAACTCAGAACTGCATGCATCGGCTTTCGCAGCTGGTTTAGCCTTAAGCGGAAAGAAAACTTTCTTATCACTTAGATCAAAACAGATTCAATCAATCTATAAACAAGTAAATAATGATATTGCTAAAAATAAACTACCGGTCGTTATTGGTATTAATGATGCAGGTTTAAACTCAGACTATGATATTGATAGCCAGGGTATTTATGATATTACACTTTTAAGTTCTATGGCTAATCTAGTTATTGCTCAAGCTAAGGATCAAGTTGAACTACAAGATCTTGTTTACTCAGCATTTAAATACAATTCGCCTGTGGCACTGAGATATTCTGGCGCAATTCATCAATATGTTAAAAATGAGCACTATCGTCTAATAAATATAGGTTCTTGGACAAAGGAAATCTATAATGTAAATATGCAGGCCCTAATTATTACTTATGGTAATGACGTTGAAAAACTAATGCGCCGTATTCAAATAAACAATTTAAATATTGGTCTAATTAATGCCCGTTTTATTAAGCCATTAGATACAGATCTTTTAAAAGAAATTAGTCTTTTAAATATACCAATTTATATTTATGAAAATGATCTCTTAAACTCTGGCTTATCTTCCATGATTAATAATTACTATACTGATAATAATATTAAGCTTGAAGTTATTAGATATGGGATTGCCGATATTAATGTGCAACCTGATTCAATAATTGCTATTCGTAAAAAACTTAAACTAGATTCTAATTCACTACTGAGTGCAATTAGTGAGAAAATTGAAAGGATGTAAGTATGTTAGTCAATTTATATTTAGAAAATTATGTACTCTTTGATAAGCAAAATCTTTCTTTTAATGATGGTTTAATTGCCGTTACCGGTGATACGGGAGCTGGTAAGTCACTAATTATTGATGCTTTAGGTTATTTATGTGGTAATCGTCTATTTGCAAATGTTAATAAGGACAAGACTAAGTCGACTTTTATTGAAGCACACTTTGATTTTAAAAATCCAATCTCATTAAAACTATTAGCTGATAATGATATCGAAGCTGATGATTTTTATATTGTCTCAAGAACGATTGATACAAATGGTAAATCAATATCACGGGTTAATGGTCGCTCAGTTACTCTAGGATTTTTAAAAGAGTTATTTGCGAAAGAGTTAGATATCCATACGCAAAGAGATAATCAATATCTTTTAAATAAGCAGACACATTTAGAACTACTTGATGCTTTTGTTGGCTTAGAAGAGGAAAAAGCTATCGTAAAAGACTTATATCAAGCATATCGAAGCTTAGTTAATGAAAAGACTAAACTTGAAGCAACAACTTTTAATGAAGAAGAAATTGACTTTCTTAAATTTCAACTAAGTGATATTGAAAAAGTTAATCCAAATGAAGATGAATATAATAAACTTCAGGCAGCGATAAAAGAGTTAAATAACTATGAAACACTCTTTAATAACTTATCTGCACCAACACAAATCTTAAACGCTAATGCCGGTGTCTTTGAAAAGTTATATGAAGTTAAAGATTATATTAAAAGAATCTCTGATATTGAACCATTTGATAAATTATCAGAAAGAATGGAAAGTTTATATATTGAATTAAAGGATATTGATAGTGAAATTACTGATGCACTCTCAGGCTTAGAATATGATGAATATGAAGTTAATCGAATTGAAAGTCGTCTATATGAGATGAATCACTTAATTAAACGCTTTGGCGGATCATTTGAATCATTTAATGAACGTCATAATGATATTCTGGCTAAAATCGATGCCGCAGATAATAAGGAATATATCTTAGCTAAGTTAGATAAGCAAATAGCTGAAGCATTAAGTAAGTATCTAAGTTCAGCAAATAAACTATCAAGCTTAAGAAAAGCTAAAACTAGTCATTTAGAAAATGAAATCTTAGCGCACTTAGCTGATCTAGAACTTGAAAAAGCGCGCTTTAAGGTTGAAGTTAATCCTAAAGATCCAAGTGCTGATGGAATCGATGATATTGAGTTTATGGTTGCTATGAACAAGGGGTTTGATTTAGAATCATTAATTAAAGTTGCATCAGGTGGAGAGTTATCACGCTTAATGCTCGGTTTAAAAGTTGTCTTCTCTAAATTATTTGGTATTTCAACAGTTGTCTTTGATGAAATTGATACTGGAGTTTCAGGATCGGTTGCATCATCGATTGGACTGAAAATGCATGAGTTAGCAAACTTCTCCCAAGTATTTACGATTACCCACTTAGCCCAAGTTGCCGCATATGCTGATCAGCACTATTATGTTGAAAAAGATAATTCAACAAGTATTGGCCATACAAATATTATTAAGTTAGAACAAAATGAAATTATTGAAAAGTTAGCTTTAATGGCTACGGGTATTGTTTCTGATAATTCATTAAAAACAGCAGAAGAACTTTATAATTTAGCTAAGGTTAATCGTGGTGATAGGCTTGGATAGATTTATTTTTCATATTGATTTAAATGCTTTTTATGCTGTAGCAGAGCAAATTAGAAATCCAGAACTTAAGGATTTACCGGTTGCGATAGCCGGAAGAAGAGGGAAGGGTATTATTACGACCGCAACTTATGAAGCGCGGGCATATGGCGTTAAAAGTGCCATGTCGACGACTGAAGCACTGCGCTTATGTCCAAACCTAACTTTTGTTGAAGTTGATCATCCATACTATTCAAAACTATCGAAGAAGTTTGTAAACTTTCTTAAGACTTATACTGATCAAGTTGAACAAGTATCAATTGATGAGTGCTATTTAGATTTGACTGACGTTGTCAAGAATTACCAGCGTCCCTTAGATTTAGCTTATGAAATTCAAACAAAGTTATATGAGACCTTAGAGTTATCCTGCTCTATTGGAATCTCAGTTAATAAGTTTCTTGCTAAGATGGCATCGGATATGCAAAAGCCGATGGGAATTACCTTAATTAGAAAAGAAGAAGTAATTAATAAAATTTATCCAATCCCAATCAATGAAATGCATGGTATTGGAAAGATTACTGCGCCAATCTTAATGGAACATAATATCAAAGTTATTGGCGACTTACTCAATAAAGATAAGTACTTATTAATTAAACAGATTCTCGGTAAGAATACGGATAAGACGCTTGAGAAGATTCAAGGGATTGGTAACTACGAGATTTCCTTAGATGAGAGTTTAAAGTCAATTGGCCACTCTTCAACTTTTTTAGAAGATGTTACCGATTATTCAATTATAACCCAAAAGTTTTACTCGCTAGCCCAGATGGTTTCTAATCGCTTAAAGGCGCATAAGGTCGTATCTTCAACCTTAACCGTTACAATTAGAACTGGTGACTTTACAACCGTAACTAGATCAGTAACCTTTGATTATGACCTACAGGATACTGATGAAATTTATGAAGAAGTCCTCTTAATCTTTGATCGCGAAAATGTTGAAGACCCAATTCGTTTATTAGGTATTTCATTTTCAAAACTTAAGGATTATTCGGAATCAATCTATCAATATAGACTAGAAATATAGGTGAAGTATGTTAATCTTGGATGCACTAGAAATGTATATCTTCGATATATCAATCAATCAACAATTAGCAGCCGCAACAATTGAGTCATATCAGCATCAATTGACGCGGTATTTTAACTATCTTAATGATGCTAATATCAATAAAATGGAAAAGATTGATAAGGATGACATTATTGATTACATAGACAGTATCTCAGAGGTATTAGCAAGTTCTTCAATTAGTCATGCACTATCAACTATTAGATCATTTCATAGCTTTATTAGCTCCATTGATGAGTCAATTATTAATCCAACCTTAAGAATTAAGATTGGTAAGAGTGAGCAACATTTACCTAAGTTAATTGCTAAAAGCGACTTAGATAAGATTTTTGCATCATTTAATGATGAATCTTTTGAAGATATCTTTCATGATTGTCTCTATGAGTTTCTCTACTCCTGTGGTTTAAGGGTTTCTGAGTTAACTAACTTAACTTATAATGATTTAAACCTTGAAAATAAAATTATTCGAATAAAAGGGAAGGGGTCTAAGGTACGTTATGTCCCTTTATCTAACTTAGCCATTAAGAAATTACACAGATATGAGCAAGTTCGACCTGAGACTAAAGATAAACATATATTTATTATGCCATCACTTAAGCAAGTATCAAGACAGTATGTTTATCAAAGCTTACAAACTATTATTAATGAGAATAATATTAGAAGTAAGTATTCACCACACTCCTTTAGGCATACTTATGCCACCCACTTATTAGAAGGGGGTGCTGATTTAAGGCATGTTCAAGAACTACTTGGCCATAGTGATATTGCGACCACGCAAATATATGTTCACTTGCAAACTAAACATCTTAAATCTGCTTATGATCAATTCTTTTTAAGGGGAAAAAAGTAATATTGAATTAAATTTTGTTATAATATACATATAAAGAAAGATTGAGGAAGACACATGAAATATAATCGTATTTTTACCGTAGTACTAGATTCAGTCGGCGCTGGTGCAATGCACGATGCTGATAAATATAATGATTTAGGTGCTGATACACTTGGTCATACAGCAAAAGCCGTTGGTGGACTTAAATTACCTAATTTAGAGCAATTTGGTTTAGGTAATCTTCATGAAGTTATGGGTGTAGCACCAAGTCCTGCTCCAACTGCATATTACACGAAAATTAATGAAATGAGCGTTGGAAAAGATACAATGACAGGACACTGGGAAATGATGGGATTATATATCGATAAACCATTTATTACCTTTACAGAAACTGGGTTTCCACAAGAATTACTTGATGAATTAGAAGCTAAAACTGGCCATAAAATCATCGGAAATAAAGCATCAAGTGGTACTGAAATACTAGTTGAGCTAGGGGAAGAACATATCGAAACTGGGGCTATGATCGTTTATACTTCAGCTGACTCAGTATTACAAATCGCGGCACATGAAGAACATTTCGGTCTTGAAGAGTTATATCGTGTTTGTGAAATTGCACGTGAAATTGTCATGAAGGATGAATGGAAATTAGGCCGTGTTATTGCTCGACCATTTGTTGGCGATAATAAAGATAATTTCAAACGTACTTCAAATCGTCATGACTATGCATTAGATCCATTTGGTAAGACAGTCCTAGATTCATTAAAAGACGCTAACTACGATGTAATCTCAGTTGGTAAAATCTATGATATCTTTAATACACGTGGTTTAACTGAATCTAATCCATCAAAAACTTCAGATCACACAATGCAACAAGTAATGGAAATTATGGATCGTGACTTTAAAGGTCTTGTATTTGCGAATCTAGTTGACTTTGATGCATTATGGGGCCACAGACGTAATCCAGTTGGCTATGCTGAAGAATTACAAATCTTTGATAAGAACCTTGGAGAAATGCTAAAGAAATTTAAAGACGATGATTTATTAATCGTAACAGCAGATCATGGTAATGATCCAACACACCACGGAACTGATCATACAAGAGAAATGATTCCATTCTTTGCATACAGTCCATCAATGACTGGAGCAGGTATTCTAGAAGTTGGCGAAACATTCGCTAATATTGGAGCAACCATTGCAGACAACTTTGAAGTTGAAGCACCAGCATACGGATTCTCATATTTAAGTAAATTAAAATAATCTAACAATAAAGCATCTAAAGTCTTATAGCATAAGGCCCACAGATGCTTTTTATATTGCTTTATGGACCATTGTCCAGCTAATATGGCTTACAGAAGCCTTATATATCCTTAAACATCGATCCAAATATTACATAAGATACATTATGCGAAGTGATTTTGTTAACAAAAATAATAAGCTTATACTCTATAAATAAAGAAAAGTAGAGTTAAATTCACCCCACTTTATCTTTAATAGATTCCCTAACTCCCCCAAACTATTCAGGGAAGTCAACAATCTTAATTGTATCTGAATCTAAATCGAAGTCTGATAATTTTAATCCAACAACGTTTAATGAATCATGCATACGATACAAATATGATTGATCATTGTTTACCATGTATGATGTGTATTGCGTATAGTCAATTGTATGTCTTTGAGTAACGATACTTCCTTTAGGAATGTCTACTGCATTTAAGATGTGCATGGCATTTAGAACAAGTTCTTTTCATTTAATTGAATACTTATCCATTTTGTTAATCATCCTCTCATCCTCCCAAATATATTATTTCATACATTTAGGATATAAAAATAGTCCAGGTTATTGTCCGCACCCCCGTGATTAGGCTATGGCTGATTGCAAAGAAAAAACAGACATTAGTCTGTTTACTCTTTAGATATCTTTTTCTGTATAGTGTAATTTATTAAACTTAGCTAAGGTCCATAAGCTTAAGCGATAAGCAAAGAAACCAAAGATTAGTGCTGGCACTAATAAGACAAAGAATGGTAGTTTAAAGTACTCAGAAATAATCGCAATAATCATTGATGCCACAAAGACAAATAATGCGACAACAAATAAGGCAATCGTTTTTGATTTCTTGTGAACAACAAAGATTTGATTACAGTGATTACACTTAATCGCTTCTAATTGTTTCATCTTACTAACACTTAATTCTTTACCACAACGGCTACAATTTCCAACTTTCATATATTTCTCCTTCTAAAAAAATGATAACTGGTTCTCTTCTTGGATACCATCTAATACATTTAATTCATCTAATTTTTCTTTAATATTTTTACTTACTTGTGAGCGCATCATTAAGTCTTGTTTCGACATAAACTCGCCATTAGCACGAGCATCAACAATTGATTGTCCAACTGCTGCCCCTAAACCATCAATAGTTGTAAATGGTGGGATGATAGTTTTCTCATCATCAGGATCACAAATAAACTCAGTTGCAAGTGATTTATAAATATCAATATTACCAAACTTATAACCACGTAAGTACATTTCTAAGGTAACTTCAAGTGGACCTAGAATTCGCATCAAGCGATTTCGCTCAGTTGCTGGCAGTGAATAATCATAGATTGAGTTTTTAATCTCAGCTAATCGATTCTCAACCACATCCTTACCACCAACCATGGTCGCTATTTCATAAGCACTTGCTCTTAGTGAGAAGTAAGAAATATAGTAGTAATGTGGATGGTAAACCTTAAACCAAGCAATTCTCACGGCCATAATAACATAGGCAACCGCATGGGCTTTCGGGAACATGTACTTAATCTTTTCACACGATTCAATATACCACTCTGGTACATCATTATCACGCATGATATTCAACCAGCGTGGATTTAGACCACGACCACGTCGAACTGATTCCATTATATCAAAAGCATCTTTATCCTTAACACCTTTTTGAATTAAGAAAGTCATAATATCATCACGACATCCAATAACTTCATTTAAGAGGATTCCATCAGCAATTAAGTTTTCAGCATTATTAGCCCAAACGTCAGTACCGTGTGATAATCCAGAAATAATTAAGAGATCAGAGAATGAGTTAGGTTTAGTTGCTTCTAACATCTTACGAACAAATGGTGTACCAAACTCAGGTAAACCGGCCGCTCCCGTTCCTTCTGAATAAAAGCGATCATCAATATTTAAATTATTAGTTGAGTTAAAGATTGACATTACTTTTGGATCATTCATCGGAATTGTTGTAACATCGATTCCTGAAATATCCTGGAGTAAACGCATAGCTGTTGGATCAACGTGACCTAAGATATCTAATTTAAGGACGTTATCTTCAATATCTCCATACTGAAAGTGCGTTGTCTTCCACTCTGAATAAATATTATTGGCAGGATACTGAACAGGTGTAAAGTCATGAACATCCATTTCATTAGGAATAACAATAATTCCTCCTGGATGCTGACCCGTTGTTCGCTTAACCCCTTCCGCCCCTGCAGCAAGAACATCTTGCATTGGTTTTGAGAAACCTTCATTATTCATTTCTTCCTCATAACCTAAAACATATCCAAAGGCGGTACGCTCAGCAACCGTACCAATAGTACCGGCCTTAAAGACATACTGATCACCAAAGATTTCTTTAGTAAAGTTATGGGCATGTTCTTGATAAACAGACGAGAAGTTCAAGTCAATATCAGGAACCTTATCCCCTTCAAAACCTAAGAAAGTTTCAAATGGAATATCTTGACCATCAACACTCATTAAGTGATCACATTTTGGACAGTTTTTATCTGGTAAATCATAACCTGATGATACTGATCCATCTAAGAAGAACTCATTGTGATGACAAGCTTTACAAACATAATGTGGTGGAAGTGGGTTTACTTCCGTAATTCCTGACATCGTAGCGGCGAATGAAGATCCAACCGAACCACGTGATCCAACAATATAACCATCATCATTTGATTTTTTAACTAATAGATGTGAAATATAATAGATAACGGCGAAACCGTGATAAATTATTTTCTCAAGTTCCTTCTCTAAACGTTCAGAGACAATAGTTGGAAGCTCATCACCATAGATTGATTTGGCAGTGTTATAACATAACTCACGGAGCATTTCTGCAGCATTATCAATTGATGGCGTAAATAACTTATCCTTAAGTGGTTTAACATCCTCAATTGAATCAGATATTTTCTTAGGATTAGTAATAACAATTTCATCAATAATGTCATAAGGTAAAAACTTAAAGGCATCTAACATTTCTTTTGTTGTTCTAAAGTGTTGATCAGGTGCACTCGAATTTACTCTTAGATTACGATTTCGAATATAGAGTGGATGTCTCACCCCACCAATACCATTAGCGTTAATATAAATATCGCGAATAATCTTATCTGAAGGTTCAAGATAATGGACATCACCTGTTGCAACAACTATTTTATTTAATCTTTTGGCTGTATAAACAATATTTTCTAAAGTTTCAATAATTAGTTTCTCATCAAATTGAAAACGAGTTACAAGGTTACGATAGTTTTCCGGTGGCATAACTTCAACATAGTCATAATATTGCATCTCTGCTTCTAAAGCTGACTGTGATTTATTAAGGGCCATTTCAAAGAGTAGACCATTCTGACTCGATGAGCCAATTAATAAGTTCTCACGTTTTGCGCTGATCGATGATCTAAGTAAGCGCGGTTTAGCGACAACTTCACCCGATTCACCAGCTCCATTTGACGTAATCGCAATCTCTTCCGTATGCGATTTCGTAACTAATTCATACATATCTTTTAATCCATCTTGATTTTTAACTAAGACCGTCATTTGATTATCAAAGGCATTAACTAAGAATTCCTTAGTAATTGAATCCATAATATCAGCATACTTAGTAACTTTATTCTCACGTAACTGCGCTAACATAGAAATTAGTACATTAGCTGTAATCTCAGCGTCATAGTCAGCACGGTGAGCAACATCGCCATCATAAGGAATTGAGTAGAAACGCGCGACTGATCCTAAGTTATGATATCTTCTTTGCGGATTTAATAATCTTGATAATAACATGGTATCGATAACTGTATTCGTTAGCTTATCCATTTTTAAGTCTTCGAGTTTAGCATTAATAAAGTCATAGTCGAAAGTTGCATTATGAGCGACAATCGCATGATCAGCAAAGAAATCTTTAATTCGATTAATTTCATTCTCAATTGGATAAGCATTGGCAACATGTGAGTTATCAATTGAAGTTAACTCAGTAATTGCTGCCGAGATTTCACCATCTGGCTTAATAAAGAACTGGAGACGATCGACAATTTGACTGTTTGAAACCTTAACGGCCCCAAATTCAATAATTTCATTATAACGATTTGATAAACCAGTTGTCTCAATATCAAAGACAATAAAAGTATCATCAATTTCTTGCTCTTTTGAATAGTTTCGAATAATATGCGATTCATCTTCAACAATATTAAACTCAGCTCCATATAAAACTTTAAACTCACGTTCTGGATCTTGGGCTCTTAAGCGTTTTAAGTGATTGTAAGCCGCAGGATATGCTTGGATAACCATATGGTCAGTAATCGCAATTGCTTCATGCTTAAACTTATAAGCTTGATCTAAGAGTGATTCAACGGTTGCGATTCCATCCATTTCTGAGCGGTTAGTATGGGCATGGAGTTCAATTCTTTTCTCAACTTCATTATCAAAGATTTCATTGATCTTGCCAATCTTACCAATAGCATCAGCCATAACGTTATTTGATTTAGAGAAGGAATCATATTGAAGATTACCTTTAACATTAATATAGTTACCCGCTTTAATTGAAAGAATATCTTCTTCTGAGTGACGACGACCTTCAAAACGTTTAACGACAAAGGCGCCCGTATCATCTTTAATCGTTAAGATTTGCAGATACTTACCTGATTTTAATTTACGGTTATCAAGTTTAAAGACTTGGCCAGAAATATCTACCTTATCTAAACCATCTTTCAACTCACTTATATTAACTTTCTCATAGTCATTTCTTAATCCATAATCAAAGACTTTATTTTCGGCTGGGCGGCTTTGGGTATTACTTGAGCCGGCAACTGTTTTTACTTTTTGAATTACTTGAGTTTCAATTGTTTTAATCTTATTTGAAATACCAACTTTAATTAAAAATAGTTGCAGATTAGTATAAACACGTTTAAATTCTGCTTTAGCTTTTTCATTATTGATGAGTACACCAATCTCATTATTTTCAAGATTAATTAAAAAATCATTAGATGATAGTAATTTGTTTGAGTAAATAAAGTGATCAAAGTATGATTGGACATCTTTAACAGAGACATTATTATCTTCACTAATGACTAAAAGATCGACCTTGTAGTCGAACGTATTTTCTAACTTATCGATAAGTTCACTGTAGAGTGTATATGGTAAAACACTTTTAACATTGATCTCTAAAGATAGTTTTTTTTCACTTTTATTAAAATTGGGTTTACTTAAAGTTCCACCAAATAAATGGTGGATATATTTACTATCAATTTGGAGTTTATTACCTAATTCTTCTAAATTCATTATATACCTACTTCACTAATTTTAAAAATGCATCTTTGGCAGCATTTTGTTCGGCTCTTTTCTTACTTGAACCAACCCCACGCCCCAAATTAATTCCTTCATTAACAACTTGGATTGTAAACTCGGGATTATTTGATGGTCCACTCATTGATACAACTTCATAAACAAGTGAGCCTCTAACATCTGATTGAATATATTCTTGTAGTTTCGTTTTATAATCAATAATAGCTGGACGAATCTCAGCTTCACTATTAAATTCGATAACCATGTTTAAGACCTTATCAACTGAAGCATAGCCAGTATCGACATAGAGTGCCCCTAAGAAGGCTTCCATCATATCAGCTAAGATTGAATCACGGGATCTTCCGCCCGTACGCTCTTCACCTGTACCAAGTCTTAAAAACTGATTTAACTTCAGTTTTTTAGCATATGAAACTAAGGCTTCTTCACAGACAATCGAAGCACGATAAGTTGTCATTTCCCCTTCATTTAATTTTGGTTCTAACATAAATAAACGATTTGAGACCCACAGCTGTAAAACCGAGTCTCCGATAAATTCTAATCTTTCATATTGTGACTCAATATGGGGATTTTCATTAATGTAAGAAGTATGTGTAAATCCATCAATAATTAAATCCTTATCTTGATAAGGAATATCATTTTTATCTAACCAATTATATATTGTCATTATTCTACTCCTTCTATATTGTTTTTTATTCTAACAGACTCCATTATATCATGATAGTCTGGATTATCTAAGACTCTTATTATTTCAATTGCATCAGTCTTGGCTATTTCCATCATGGCCTTATCCTTCTCTAAATCACCAAGGATAAAGTTTGGAATTCCTGATTGACGAATACCAATAACATCACCTGGTCCACGGACCTGCAGATCATATTCTGAGATTTCAAAGCCATCAGTATGACTTTCAATAAATTCTAACTTAGCTAATGCATCAGGATCCTTAGTCTTACTTAAAAGATAAGCATAAGCTTGCTTATTGGAGCGACCGACCCGCCCTCTTAACTGGTGTAATTGTGATAGTCCAAAGTAATTAGCATCATAGATAACTATAATATTGGCATTGGGATTATCAATACCAACTTCAATTACGGTTGTCGCAACTAAAACATCATAGTGACCACTAGCAAAGTCTTGCATAATTTGATTCTTTAAATCAGAATCTTGCTTACCGTGTAATGATGCAACTTTAACATCTAACTTTTCAATTTGATTAAAGACAATATTAAGTGACTTATAGATTTGCTCAACACTGGCCACATTAACTTCTTCATCATCTTCAATGGCTGGCGTAACCACATAAATCTGCTCACCATTTTTTAAGTGATTGATAATCTCATTTAAGATTGGCTTCATGGAATTCTCTTTAATTAGTTTTGTCTTAATCTCTTTTCGATAAGCTGGCTTCTCACGAATTGTCGAAATATCCATATCAGCAAATAAAACGGAAGCCATCGTTCTTGGTATGGGTGTTGCCGACATCAGTAAGCGATCAACCTTAATCCCTTTGGCAAAGAGTTGTGAGCGTTGGTTAACACCAAAGCGTTGCTGCTCATCAATAACAACTAACCCTAAATCTAAGAAAACAGTATCATCTTGAAATAAGGAATGCGTTCCAACAATCACATCAATCTCACCACTAGCTAAAGCATTTAGGATAGCTTGCTTAGCTTTTTGATCTTTGGCTGAATATAATGAGGCTACATTAACATCTAAGCCCTTAAAGACACCCTTAAGGTATTCTTCTTGCTGAATAGCTAAGAGTTCTGTGGGTGCCATAAAAGCTGATTGCGAGCCCGATAAATAATTCGCATAGATTAATAATGCCGCAACTATGGTCTTACCCGAGCCAACGTCACCTTGAAGAAGCCGATTCATAATCTTAGTGGAGTTTAAATCACCAAGTAACTGATCAAGGGCTGATCTTTGATCAGTAGTTAAAGCAAAGTCTAAGTTATTAATTAATGCTTCAAGTTTAGCTTGATCAAATTCCTTTGGAACTTTATTATGTGACTTAAAGTCTTGAATGCGCAGTTGCGCTTCAAGATTAAAGCGTAAGAATTCACGATACTTTAAAGTTCTACGGCCTAAAGTTATCTCTTCCAAACTGTTAGGAAAATGAATATATTTTAAGGCTGTCTTTAAATCTAATAGTTTATATTTTGCTTTTAAGTTATTTGGTAAATCATCAATTATCTCATGATGATACTGATCATAGACCTTTTTTACAAACTTACGATAAGCTTGAATGGAGATACCAGCACTTAGTGAGTAAACTGGAAAGAGTCCGAGATTATCTTCAAGACTAGTTAGTGAATAGTTTGAGACGGCAACATTATTTTGGCCATTGTATTTGCCTTGAATATTAATATTTGCTCCAACTTCGAGTTTATTGACCCAAGGACGATTATAAATACGACAATGAATAATATTACCTTCATATTCAATATCAAAGTTGGCGGATGAGCGACGATTAAAATAGGCAACCCGTGGTTTATTTAAGAGGACGCCATTAAAAAAAACTTTATCGGATAGTTTCCAATCTTCAAAAGCAATGACTTCATTATGATCATAGCGATATGGATAAACTTTTAATAAATCTTCGAGTTTATCGAGCGCTAGCATGGCAACTATTTTTTCTTCAGTTTTTAATAATTTCAAGCCCATCACCTAAGTAAATTATAACATATTTTCACCCTTGATTTTGCTTTGGACTGTAAGATATAAAAAAAGTTGGAATACAAATGTATCCCAACTAAGCTTATTCGACTCCGACAACGAAGTAGTAAATTGGTTGTTTTGAATCAATGATTTCAACTTCACAGTCAAATTCAGATTCAGCAAATTCGATGATTTCATCTTTATCAGCTGCGCTAGTGTCAGCACCAACGATTAACGTGATTAATTCATCATCTTCACTTACTAGTGATTTAATTAAATCTTTCGTTACTTGTAGTAGATCAGTTTCGCTTGAAACAATCTTACCGTTCGCAATTCCCATGAAGTCCCCTTGTTTAATTTGTAGGCCTTCAAATTGTGTATCTTTAATTGCGTATGTAACTTCTCCAGTCTTAACATAGTCAAGGACTGCGTTCATATTAGTTAAGTTGTTTTCAATTGAATCATCAACATTGAAGTTAATGCATGCTGAAATTCCTTGAACTACTGTTTTAGTTGGAACAATATGAATGTTCTTATCTTCTAAGACTGACTTAACTTGTTCAGCTGCTAGAATAATGTTTGAGTTATTTGGCAGAATGATAATGTGTTTAGCATTAATGTTCTTAATTGCATCAATGAAATCTTCTGTTGAAGGGTTCATTGTTTGTCCACCTGAAATCACTTTGTCAACACGTAATTCTTTAAAGTAGTCTCTTAAGCCATCACCTGCCGCAACTGCGACAATTGCATAGTCTTTTTCAACGGTATCTTTAACATAAATTTCATCGTGTTGTTCTTGCATGTTTTCAATTTTTAATGTGACAAATTCACCATATTGTTGCGCCATGTTTAATACTTGACCTGGTGTAATTGTATGAACATGAACTTTTACTAAGTCTTCATCTTGAACAAGCACAATTGAATCACCAAGTTTAGCTAATGATTGCTTAACTTTGCCTTCATTAAATAGCATTTGTCCATCTTCATCAAGTCTTAGAATAAATTCAGTACAGTAACCAAATTCTTCTTCTGAACCTTCAACATTAGCTTTAATTGCTTCGTTTTCAAGTTCGCTTGCTTCAATAACATTACCTTTGATTGCTTCTAAGAAACCTTCAAGGATTAATGTTAATCCAGCTCCACCTGAGTCAACTACCCCTACTTCTTTTAGTACTGGTAGTAATTCTGGTGTATTTTCTAGTGAAATATTAGCTTCTTTAACTAAGACTTCAAAGAATTCTTCAACTGTAATATCTTGATTATTTGCTACATACTCATGTGTCTTATTAGCTGACTCACGAATAACTGTTAAAATAGTACCTTCAACTGGTTTCATAACTGCTTTATAAGCAACTTCTGATCCTCTTAAGAAAGCATCTGCTAAGTTTTGAACAGTCGCAACTTCAATGTCTTCTAAACCTTGCGAAACACCTCTAAAGATTTGTGAAAGAATAACGCCTGAGTTACCACGTGCTCCCATTAGTAAACCTTTTGATAGAGCTTTTGAAACATTTGCTAATGAATCACTTGGATCCATTTGCGCTGACTTATTACCATTTGTAAAAGTCAAAGACATATTGGTACCTGTATCACCGTCTGGGACAGGGAAAACATTTAATGCGTTAATGTGTTCCTTGCTGTTTGATAAGTTGTTAGCACCATTTTGAATCATTAATTTGAAAATATCGACATTTAAATTTAACATTATTTATCAGTCACTTTAATCCCTTGGACAAATACATTAACCGCATCAAAATCTATTTCCAAGTTTTTACTTAATTCATATTTAACTCTTTTTTGTACTTCTGTTACTACCTCTGAAATTCTCACTCCACTTGAAATTATAACGAATAAGTCAATTTCAAAAAGTCCTTCATTTGATCTAACTACAACACCCTTGCTATAGTTATCTCTTCCTAGTAACTCAGCAAATCCATCTTTTAACATATTTTGTGAAGCCATACCGACAACACCATATGCTTCCGAAACAATTCCACCTGTTAGATTAGCAATTGCTTCAATGGAAATATTTATTTCTCCATAATTAGTTTTCTTGTATACTGGCATAAATTTCCCTCCTATACCTTGAATTATTATAACAAAATAACAGTCTTTTTCAAACTTGTTAGACTATTTCACTAAGAATTCACATTCAAACACGCTTATTGTTCAGCACATGCTTGACTGTAAGCTTCACCACTTAACTCATCAATATAAATACAATTATTATTTTTAGCTAATTTATCAATAATATCAAAATAATAATTTAAACGCTCAACACTTTGAAAACTTGTATAAACCTTATTACCATCATTCATCATTAACTCAATTAACTTATCATCGAAGGAAACACTTGTTTGATGAATCTCCGAAATTTGACTAACTACTGATTTATCAAGATCTTTAAATGATTCAACTAAACGCGTTTGATCTTCAACTTCAATAAAACCATTAACATAAATTAGTGATGGTAGAAATTGATATAAATCACTTGATAACTCATCCGATGAGCCATCTTCTAAGATCATTAAGGTCTTATCATCCTCCTGGCGATAACCAAATAAAGATAATTCATCTAAATTAATTTCAATTACTCTTGAAAAGAGTGAAGATGATGTTGAAGCATTTGTAATAAATGGATGTTTTTTTAAACGGTAAGTAATTAATAAGGGATTAGCATAAAGTAAGTTTGAGTTTAAATCTATATTAGCTTGCTTTAAGATTTCATCCTTAGTTAAGATCACATTACCGGTAATTTGAATTGATTTTGGCTTAGATAATTCTGTAAAGAAGTAAAAGCAGACAAGCGTGATTATTAGTGAGATTCGAAAGAAATTACGACGACGACGGCGCCGGCAATTACGTTTAATAATTGCTTGTTGTTCAAGTTTTTGTTTAAAAACCATATCAACAACTTTTTCTTGATTTTCTACCAATTAAATCGCTCCACTTCTAAAAATAAATCTATATTATCATTTTCTTTAGCTAAGCTGATCGTCTTTTCAATTAAAGCATTAACATCATCAGCTGAAGCTTGACCAAGATTACAAATGAAATTAGAATGTTTCTCACTAATTTGCGCTTGACCAATTTGTAGTCCGCGTAAATTAGCTTCATCAATAATTTTCCAAACTGGCTTATCACTTAAATTTCTAAAGACTGAGCCACAATTTGGATATTCAAATGGTTGGGTTCTAAAGCGTCTTTGATTACGATCAATCGCTAAAGCCTTAAGCGTTTCACTATCAGCATGCTCCAACTTAAGGTTTACAGCCATAATCAACCAATCCTTATTAGTTTGAAAACTAGACTCACGATAGCCAAAATATAAGTCAGCTTTATCAATCCATTTTAATGATCCAGCTTGATAAACTAAGACTGATTCAATTACATCCGATATTGCTTCATTATAAGCACTAGCATTCATATAGATTATACCACCCATCAGGGCTGGAATGCCGGTTGCAAACTCTAAACCCGACAATCCATTGTTAATTGCGTAGTTAGCAGCCACAATAATTGGCACACCAGCTTCGACATACATAATATTATCATTAACTTCAAAGTGGTTTAAATTATTTAATTTAATTACCACACCATCAAAGTCTTTATTAGAACATAGTAAGTTTGAGCCATTTCCAATAATTTTATAAGCTAACTGCTTAGACTCAATAATTTCAATGGCTTTCGTGAGACCATACATATTATTTGGTTCAAAATAATACTTGATTGCTCCCCCGACTTTAATCGTTGTCATTTCTTTAAAGCTTCGATTATAAGCTAAAAGACCATAAGCCTCTAATTCTTTAAGCATCTTTTAAACTTTCAACAATTGCATTTGTAATTGTTTCTGATGCATTTGGCATGGCAAGTGTTAAAGCCGCCTCATGCATAGCTGTCAGTTTTTCATCAGAATTAATAATTGCATCAATAGTTTCAATTAAAGCTTCAAGCGTTAGCTCATCTTCTTTAATAATTTTTGCAGCTCCAACCTTTTCAAGTTCTAGCGCATTAATATACTGATGATCATTTGATACATATGGTGATGGAATAATAATACTTGGAATACCTAAGGCACAAATTTCAGCCGCTGTAGTTGCACCACCACGGGCAATAACTAAATCAACTGAAGCTAACATCGCTGCTTGATCAACATAGGGTAAGATTTTAACATTAGCAACCGGATCCATTAAACAGAATGAATCATAGTGTTTCTTACCAGTAACTAAAATCATTTGATAATCCTTATATTCAAGACTTGGAATTAAGTTTGACATTGCTTCATTAACAGTTTCAGATCCTAATGAGCCCATTACCACTAGTAAGGTCTTTTTATTGACATCAAGTTCTAATTCACTAATTAAACTAGCATCCTTCTTAATATTAGCCACTTGGCTGGCACGCGGATTACCTAGTAATAAAACTTTATCACTATCTAATTGCGTCTTTAAATCAGGATAGCAAACAATAACTAATGCTGCAGTATTAAAGAACATTTCATTAGTTTTACCGATTGATGAGTTTTGCTCATGTAAAACAATTGGAATATTTAAGAATTTCGCAGCCATTAATGTTGGTGCGGTAATATAAGCTCCAAAGCCCATAACTAAGTCAGGACGATTAAATAAAAACTTAAAGTACATTTTTACTAGTGCGACTGTAAGTTGCATATATTGGAGTAGTTTATGAAAGATTGATCTTGAGCCACTCTTTAAAGCATAGCCTGTAAACTCATAGCCTGCTTTAGTAACTATATCTTTTTCCATATGACTACTAGAGCCTGTAAATGTAATCTCAATATCATTAAGATTATCTTGCATATAATCAGCTAATGCAATTGCTGGATATATATGTCCACCGGTTCCCCCAGTTGAAATAACTATTTTCATAAATACACCTTATATCTTTCCTTGTTTATTTAAATGGTCGTAAGCTTTTTTAGTTACGACACGACCACGTGACGTTCGATTAATAAAGCCGATTTGTAATAAATATGGCTCATAGACGTCCTCTAGTGTTAATGCTTCCTCTGATATCGAAGAGGCAATCGCATCAATACCAACTGGTCCGCCATCAAAGCGTTCAATAATTCCAATTAGATAATTCAAATCCACATCATCAAGTCCAAGTTCATCAACCTTTAATTTACTTAAAGAAGACTCGGCTAATGGATGATCAATAATTGAATCATTTAATACTTGGGCAAAGTCACGCACTCTTCTGAGTAAGCGATTGGCAATTCTTGGCGTTCCGCGTGAGCGTCTTGCAATTTCAATTACCGCTGACTCATCAATCTCACATGCGAGAATATTTGAAGTTCTTGCGACAATCGCATTTAGTTCTGATTCACTATAGTATTCAAGTTTTGAAACAATTCCAAAACGATCTCTTAGTGGTGCCGATAGATCACCAACGCGCGTTGTTGCCCCTACCAGTGTAAATGGTGGTAGATCTAAGCGAACACTCCGAACTGAAATATCTGCCCCAACCACAACATCAATAAAGAAGTCCTCCATTGCTGGATAAAGTATTTCTTCAATGATTTTTGGTAAGCGGTGAATCTCATCAATAAAGAGAACATCACCAGCTTCAAGTGATGAGAGAATTGCGGCAAGATCGCCCTGCTTCTCAATTGCCGGCCCTGAGACCGCCTTTAAGTTTCCACCCATCTCATTTGCCACGATATAAGCTAAAGTCGTCTTACCAAGCCCTGGTGGGCCGTATAAGAGTAAGTGGTCTAATGGTTCTTGTCTGACTTTCGCCGCTTCAATAAAAATACTTAAGTTATCTTTAATTGAACTTTGGCCAACATAATCACTTAGTCTTTGGGGACGAATATAATTATCATCATCACGATTACTTGCATCTAATAATTCATTCATATTAGCCTCCCTTACGCTTATTAATTAACTGTAGACCAGCTTTTAAGTACTCATCAGTACTCATTACTTTTAATCTTAATTGCTCTTTAACATACTTGATATCATTAGTTGATAATCCAAGTGATGCAAGTCCTGATAGTGCATCTTCTAAATCATTATTACTTGCGATTGGCTCATCACTTGCAACAAGTTTCTTCTGTAAATCAAGAATAATTTGTTGTGCTGATTTTGGTCCAATCCCAGGTAGTGCTTTTAAATAGTTTACATCTGAGTTCGCAACAGCAGTAGCTATATCTTTAGCATTGGATTTCGCTAATATATTATTAGCGGTTTTAGGTCCAATTCCTTTTACTGTGATTAAATGCAAAAAGACTTCACGATCAAATGTATCAAGAAAACCAAACAAGGATATCTCATCCTCGCGTACATGTTGATAAGTGTGAAGTAATACATTGTCTCCCACATTTAAATTATTGGGACTGACATAAATATTATAGCCAATCCCGTTATTTTCAATAATTACCTTTTCTTCATCTTTTGAATATATTAATCCTTTTACGAATGAAATCATCTAATCGACTCCTACTCTACAAACTCGAACTCATATCCATCTATTACAATTGCATCTTTATCTTTAGCACCCATTGCTCTTAGCTTAGCATCTACACCCATTATACGTAAATTTCGCGCAAAATGATAGGCTGCTCCTTCATTATCAAAGTTAA
The DNA here is from genome assembly GCA_012735275.1 of Erysipelothrix sp. Classification (GTDB taxonomy): domain Bacteria; phylum Bacillota_I; class Bacilli_A; order Erysipelotrichales; family Erysipelotrichaceae; genus JAAZDN01. Next base: position 2,473 of record JAAYHR010000015.1, on the reverse strand, counting down.
GCATTCTAAAGTCTTTAAGCAGTTTGTCACCTGTAAGTTCAAAGCGGTGCTCAGCAACTTTTGTAACAACAAAGTCTTCTTTTTCAGCATTGTATTTATAAACAACACCTAAATCTTCCTTGTCTAATAATGGGAAGTAATCAGTTGTTTCAAGTAAATCAGCAACACGGTAAAGGACATTATCCAAACCTTCATTTATTAAGGTTGTTGTTTCAAAAACTTCAACATCTGGATAAACTTCTTTAAAGCGTGCAAGATTTTCTTCAGCTGGATCTAAATCCATCTTATTAGCAACGACAACTTGTGGTCTTGCTAAAAGATTGTAGTTGTACTGATCTAATTCATCATTAATAATCTTATAGTCTTCAACTGGATCACGCCCATCTTCAGCGCCCATATCAACGACATGAATAATAACTCGACATCTTTCAATATGGCGTAAGAATTGGTGACCTAACCCTTTTCCTTGACTAGCTCCTTCAATTAAACCAGGTAAGTCAGCAATCGTAAATGATCGATGATCTTTAGTTGCCGCCACACCTAAGTTTGGTGTGATGGTAGTGAAGTGATAATCAGCAATCTCAGGCTTAGCCTTAGTTACAACTGATAATAATGTTGATTTTCCAACTGATGGAAAACCAACAAGTCCAACGTCTGCTAATAATTTTAATTCAATTAATAGTTCACGTGCCTCAACTGTTTCCCCATTTTGGGCAAAGTCTGGTGCTGGGTATCGGTTTGACATATAAGCAAAGTTTCCTTTACCACCATTACCACCATGTGAGACAATTACTTCTTGTCCATGTTCAACTAAATCGGCAATAATAACATCAGTTTCAACATCTTTAATAATAATTCCAACTGGAACATTAACAACGATATCTTCACCTGAGCGGCCTGCCATTTTCTTTGGCTTACCAATATTACCGTTTTTGGCCATTATTTGTTTATTATAACGAAGGTCGAGTAAGGTTGAGCGATTAGAGTCCGCTCTAAAAATAACATCTCCACCTTTTCCACCATTTCCGCCATCTGGTCCCCCTAAAGGTACAAATTTTTCACGGCGCATCGAAACGATTCCGTTTCCACCATTACCGCCTTTTACTTTTATTTTAACTCTATCTACAAACATACTTATCCTCCTGACAAAAAAAATCCCAAATTGGGATCTTTTTTATGCTGCTGGGTATACAGAAACTTTCTTGTTGTTTCTTCCCATTCTTTCAAATTTAACAATTCCGTTAGCTTTAGCAAATAATGTATCATCATTACCGCGTCCTACGTTTTCACCTGGGTGAACTTTAGTTCCGCGTTGACGATAAATTATACTACCGGCGCTAGCAAATTGTCCATCTCCCATTTTAGCTCCTAATCTTTTAGAATGTGAGTCACGACCATTTCGCGAAGACCCTACTCCTTTTTTAGAAGCAAAGAACTGAATATCTAAAATAAACTTCATTTGTTACACCTCTCTTACTTTTATATTTATATAGTTTGGATACTGTACAAAGACAGTATTGAATTGATAATAAGTGAAACTAAATAATTTATCATTAATACAAGCATCATTTAAGGCTTCTACTTCAATCAAATTATCAGATACTTTTATATCAAAGTTTTCTTCAGCTAACTCATTGAAACCATTTAAGGCTCCAAAGGCAATTGCTGAAATACCAGCACACACAATATCACTACCTATATCGTCAAATTGTGAATGTCCAGTAATTGATAATGACTTAAATTTGTCATTTTCTTTTAAAAACGTAATTAAGACCATTATTATGCCTCAATTGATTTGATTACTAATTTCGTATATGGTTGTCTGTGTCCTTGCTTTCTTTGTGATGATGGATCTTTAGCACGGTATTTGAAGATAACAATTTTCTTCCCTTTTCCGTGTTTTTCAACTTCAGCAACAACTTTAGCACCAGTTACATATGGAGTTCCAACTTTAGTTTTATCTCCTGATGTTAATACTACTTTGTCGAAAACATATTCCTGACCTTCTTCAGCGTCATTTAATAGTTCCACGAAGATTGAATCGCCTTCAGCAACTTTAATTTGTTTTCCACCTGTTTCGATAATTGCGTACATTTACTACACCTCCTTTGATTAAGACTCGCCAAGTAAGGTGGCCATTGCGCTTGAACCTTACGATGAGCGGTTGTACCATAGGGATACAACATTACAATTTTATCATTAATTATCCTAATAGTCAATTGATTTATTACAATAAAATATAACCTAAAAAACCTGAAAGAATTATTATTAAAATTGGATTAGGCTTGAATTTTCTAAGTAGATATAAATAAAAGCCAAGTAAGCCAAGTCGAATTAGATTAAAGTCTAAGTTTTGAAGATTTAAGAGATCAGTATGGAATGGCTGTTAGCGTAATTCCAAAAGTCGCAAAACCTACTAAACCAACTACTGTTGGTCTTAAGCCATTTAAAACGGCATTAACCACTTGTAAGT
>JAAYHR010000014.1 GCA_012735275.1 Erysipelothrix sp. | reverse complement strand
GGGTGACATGTATGTTGATGGTTATATGATTGAATTTGATGGTCAAACAATCGGTTATTTATTACTATCGAAAACTTACTCTAATGAAGAGGGTGGCTATGTAACTTGGGTTGAAGAAGTTTATATCAATGATAAATACCAAGGTAAAGGCTATGGTGAAATCACGATGAAAGATATCTATCAACAGTTTAAAGATGAGACAAAAGTCTTTAGATTAGAAGTATCTCCGGAGAATAAAGCCATCATTGATTTCTATAAACGTCATGGTTATGAAGAGCGTGTGTATTTACAAATGTATCATCCAAATGAAGAAAATTAATTAAAAAGGTTGACAAGTAATTCGCTATGCCTTATCATAGTCACAACATCAAAGAAAAGAAGTAGTAAACTTTATTACACTAAAGCGAGTCTAGGTAGGTGTGAGCTAGACAGTCACTAATAAGTTGAACGCATCTTGGAGATTATTTTAAGTAACAATAAAATACGTATACTGGCGTTAACAGTTTGAGTGGTCTTTTTAAGTAAAGGCAATTAGAGTGGTACCGCGATACGTCGTCTCTATCTACATTTGTAGATAGAGACTTTTTTATTTAGGAGAGTGAGTTATGAAAAAGATATTAATATTAATGACCTTTGTCCTCTTAATCGTAGGTTGTGCGAAAGCTGAACCGGAGACAATGGTTGATGAACTACTATATGATGATCGGATCATCGTTGGCGTTAGTCCTGACTATCCACCATTTCAATCTTTAAACAATAAAGGTGAAGTTGTCGGCTTTGAAGTAGATTTACTAAAAGCAGTAGTAGAAATCGTTAATAAAAATAATGATTTAGATCTAGGAATTGAATATCGTCCTATGGCATTTGAAATGTTAGTGTCGGCAATTCATACCCGTCAAGTTGACATTGGCTCTTCAGGCTTTACTTGGGCTCCAGACCGTGATGCAGTATTCTCAGAAGATTTCTTTGATTCCGAACAAATTATTATTGTTGATCAAGATTCAGACATTATGACAATTGATGATTTAAAGGGGAAACGAATTGGAGCAAATCTAGGTTCAACTGGAGAAGCAATCGTTAAGGAAATTGAAGGGGTTAGAATTGTTAACTCTGATTATCCATTATTATTTACAGCATTAAAAGCCAACTCATTAGATGTAGTTGTTGCCGATAAAATTGTTGGTAATGCCTTTATTAAAGAAATGGGCTTAAGAAGATTAGAAGAGGCTTTAGATGTTGAAGAAACAATGTTCCTCTTTAGACATGATCTTAAATATTTAGAAGATGAATTTAACGAAGCAATTATCGAGTACCGTGAATCAAGTGAGTACTTAGAACTATTAGAAAAGTGGGGATTAGAATGATCGATATATTTACAAGTGATAACATTACATTTATAGTTAAAGGAGCAGGTGTTTCTTTATTAATCGCGAGTTTCTCATTACTGTTTGGAATTATTATTGGCTACTTTGTTAGTCAAATGCGTTTAAGTGAGAAGAAGTTACCACGCTACATAGCAAACGTCTTTACTGAAATAATTAGAGGGACACCGATGTTACTACAACTAATGTTCTTCTACTTAGTTGTTCCATACCTATACTTAGAAGTAACAGGTAATGGTTTAGATGTCTCACCAGTTGTCTTATCAATTATTGCAATATCAATTAACTCAGGTGCTTATATTTCTGAATTATTTAGATCAACAATCTTATCAATTGATAAAGGTCAGATGGAAGCTGGTAAAGCTTTAGGACTATCTAAGAAAGTAATCTTTAAAAAGATCATTATGCCACAGGCTATGATTAGAACAATCATCCCTTTAGCAAATGAATATGTAACCCTAATTAAGGACTCATCATTAGGTTCAGCAATTGGAGTTGTTGAGTTACTACAAGCTTCAAAAATTATTGGATCAGTTCACTATAACTACGTATATCCATTATTAGGTGCTGGTCTTATGTACTTAATTATGACATTAGTAGTATCATTCTTTACAAGAAAATTAGAAGGGAAGTACTTAGTCAATGCTTAAAATAAATAATGCCCAAAAATATTATGGAAGTCTGCATGCGATTAACAATGTTTCATTAGAAATTAATGAACATGATGTGGTCACATTAATTGGTCCATCAGGATCAGGTAAATCAAGTTTACTTCGTCTAATCAATGGTTTAGAAACATTAGATGGTGGAACAATTGAATACAATAATCAAGTTGTTGATTACAAAAATGAATCAGAAGTTTTAAAGCTTAGAACAGAAGTTGGTTTTGTCTTTCAAAACTTTAACTTATTTAATAACTTAAATGTCTTAGACAATTTAATTCTAGCGCCAATGGAAGTCTTAAATATGTCTAAAGAAGACGCAATTAATAAAGCTAAAGAATATTTAAAAATTGTTGATTTAGAAGATAAATTAGAAGTATCACCAAGTACTCTATCAGGTGGACAAAAACAAAGAATTGCGATCGTTAGATCATTAATGATGTCACCAAAAGTATTGCTATTTGATGAACCAACATCTGCTTTAGACCCAGAAATGGTTAAAGAAGTATTAGGGGTTATGGCTGATCTAGCTAAGCAAAAAGTTACGATGATTATCGTAACGCACGAAATGAAGTTTGCTCAAGAAGTATCTAATAAAGTTGTCTTTATGGATAAGGGAGAAGTTATTGAAGTTAACAATCCGGAAGAATTCTTCGCGAATCCTAAATCGGATAGAGCAAAAGACTTCTTATCAAAAGTATTATAAGCAGAGAAATCTGCTTTTTTTATACCTTATATATAATAAGGACAAAATAGGCCTAAAACAAAGATTTTAATAAAAGTGAGTTAAAGGGTTGACAAGTATCGTTTACAAGTGTAAACTAGTAATTGTAAGTTAGGAGTGAGAGAGATGGAAAAAGTAGTATATAACGTAACAGGGATGACTTGTTCATCATGTGTTGCTCAAGTAGAGAACTCAGTAAAAAAATTAGATGGGGTAAAAGATGTTGCAGTTTCGCTATTAACGAACTCAATGATCGTTGAATATGACGAAGCCCTAGTAAATAATAATAAAATTATTGACATGGTCGTTGATGCAGGTTATGAATCATCAGTTAAAGGTGAAGATAAAACTGCCAGCAAGAGTGATAATAATGTAATTGATAAAGAAATTAAAGAAATGAAAATGCGCTTATGGGTATCAATGATATTCATGCTTCCACTAATGTATGTGGGTATGGGAGAGATGGTTGGACTTCCAATGCCAGGCTTCTTAGTTGGTTATGAGAATTCATTATCATTCGCATTCACACAATTTATCTTAGTACTACCAATTATGTATGTAAATCGTAAGTACTTCCAAATTGGCTTTAAAACCCTATTTAGAAGACAGCCAAATATGGATTCACTTATCGCAATCGGATCCACTGCAGCAGTATTATATGGTATCTATGCAATCTATATTATAGGATATGGACTAGCAATTGGTGATCAAGCCTTAGTTCATGCTTATACAATGAACCTATATATTGAATCAGCAGGGACAATACTAGGATTAATCACACTAGGTAAATACTTAGAAGTAGCAGCTAAAGGTAAAACATCTGATGCTATTCAAAAGTTAGTTGACTTAAGTCCAAAAACAGCACAAGTAGTTCGTGATGGCGTTGAGCTTGAAATCTTAGTAGAAGATATTGTCCTTGGAGATATCGTAGTTGTTAAACCAGGTAGCATCGTACCAGTTGATGGTCTTGTTATCGAAGGTAATACATTTATTGATGAGAGTGCCCTAACAGGTGAATCATTACCAGTTGAAAAAACTGTTGGTGATAAAGTAGTTGGAGCAACAATTAACTCAACAGGCTTCGTTAAAGTTGAAGTTACCCATGTTGGAGAAGACACAACACTTGCTAAAATCATTGAATTAGTTGAGAATGCTAATACAACAAAAGCACCGATCGCAAAATTAGCCGATCAAATCGCTGGAGTATTCGTACCAATCGTTATTACAATCGCAATCTTAACATTCGCAATTTGGTTTATGGTAACAGGTGACTTTGCAAGATCATTAGCACCAGCAATTGCTGTACTAGTTATCTCATGCCCATGTGCCCTAGGATTAGCAACACCAGTTGCAATCATGGTCGGTACAGGAGTTGGAGCTGAACATGGTATCTTATTTAAAACAGCCGAAGCATTAGAAGTACTACATAAAGTAGATACAGTTATTTTAGACAAAACAGGAACAATTACAGAAGGTAGATTAGATGTAATGGATATCGTTACATTCAATAACCACGATGAAAAAAATGTATTAGAGTTATTCGTATCATTAGAAAAAGTATCAGAACACCCATTAGGACAAGCAATTGTCGCTTATGGTGAAGAAAACAATGTTAACTTAATCGATGTTGATTCATTTGAAGCAATCGTTGGTCAAGGAATTGAAGGAAAAGTTGCAGGTAATAAATACTTAATCGGTAATAAACGCTTAATAGCAAGTAACAATATCGACTTCGAAGGTGTCTTAAACATCGCAGATGACTTTGCTCGAGAAGGAAAAACACCAATCTATCTAGCGAATGAAACTGAAGTAATGGCAATCCTTACTCTAGCAGACAAGATTAAAGAAGACTCGAAAGTCGCAATCGCAGCTATGCAAGATCTAGGTATCAACGTAGTTATGTTAACAGGGGATAACTTAATCACAGCTGAAGCAATTAAAAACTCAGTTGGAATCTCAGAAGTTGTCGCAGAAGTTATGCCAGATGAAAAAGAAGCAGTAATTGCCCAATATCAAGACGCAGGCCATACAGTCGCAATGGTTGGAGACGGTATTAACGACTCAATCGCACTAGTTAGAGCTGACGTTGGAATCGCAATTGGAGCTGGATCAGATGTTGCGATTGAATCAGCAGATACAGTATTAATGAACAATAAGTTGACTGATGTTGTTTCAGCGATTAAAATAAGTAATGACACTATCAAGAATATTAAGCAGAACCTATTCTGGGCATTCTTCTATAACACATTAGGAATCCCACTAGCAGCAGGCGTATTCGCAGGTATGGGATTAATGTTAAGCCCAACATTTGCCGCAGCAGCAATGAGCTTCTCATCAGTGTCAGTTGTATTAAATGCACTTAGATTAAGACTAAAATACAGAAAGTAGGAAAATATATGGAAAAAGTATTACTAGTAAATGACATGAATTGTGGACATTGCGAAGCAAGAATCACAAAAGGATTAACAGAGGCAGGTATTGAAGTTTCAATTAATCTTGATAAAAAAGAAGTATCAGTTAAATCAGACTTAAGCGATGATAAATTAATTGATCTAATCAAAGAAATTGGCTATACAGTTTCAGAAGTAAAATAATCAAAGAGCGGTCTAATGACCACTTTTTTGCTAAGGAGGCAACATGTACAAAGGAGTAATATTCGATCTCGATGGAACATTAGTAAATTCAATTGAAGATATTAAGAATTCCATGAACCGCGCACTAGAAAAATATGAATTAGAAACTAACGACCTTGATTTCTACATTAGTCATATAGGACAAGGACTCTTAACCCTAACCAAAGATGCAACAAGAAACCAAAAAGTTGAACTAGTCTATCAAGAACTACTAAGTGATTATTCCGATAATTATTTAGTTAAGACAAAAAGTTATCCACATATATCAGAGTTAGTTGATAGATTAAGTAAAAAAGGTATTAAGATTGCGGTAAACTCAAATAAAAAAGATGAGTTTACAAAAGATATCGTTAATACACTATTTAAAGATATCGAATTTGTTGACGTTATTGGTGATCGTGAGAACATCAATAAGAAACCAGATCCGCACTCAGCAAATGAAATCATAGAAAAAATGGATCTAGACAAATCTGACATCGTTTATGTCGGTGATACCGATCATGATATGCAAACAGCTATTAATGCTGAAATCGATTCAATCGGAGTAACATGGGGCTATCGATCTAAAGCAGAATTGCAAGCAGCTAATGCTAAGTACATTGCTGATGACGTTCAAGAACTTGAAAGTTTACTAATTAAATAAGTCACTGCACAAAAAAACCGACATCAGTCGGTTTTTTATATTTATAAGATTAAATTATTGTAGATCTTTTTTAGCTGCCTTAGCTTCTTTTTTAGCTTTTCTTGCTTTTGATTTATCAATCATTGATTTAAAAAATTTGAACCATAATGCTGTACTTGCAATTAAGTGTAGACCAAGGATTAACCAGAATCCAAGTCCTAACTGACTTTTACCGAAGTAGCCAACAATTGATTCCATTGGATTGATAGCATCTGGAATAATTTTGAATAATAAGATAATTGAAACGACTAGGTTAACTAAAGAAATTATTTTAGCAGCTAGCGTTTCTAGTGATCTTAATGGTTTAAACAATACTGTTACAAATCCGATTGCTGTGGCAATGTAGTAAATCCATCCAATACCATTCGCAAACTCGATAAAGCCCAGTTTATAAGTTAAGACATTTGAATTAGCGACCTTATATTCAAAAATCTTTATGAATAAAAATAGAGTTGAAAGGGTATAGTAAGCTAGTAATATTTTATTAGCATCTTTAAGTGAACTATCCTTTACTTTTTGTTGAACTTGTTTAGTTTCTTCAACCTTTACTTCAGGTTCAATTATTTCTGTAACTCTTTCTTGGTTGTTTTCATTTGTCATAAAATCACTCTTCCCATATATTATAATTATAGCATAAAGTGGTCATGGTAATTGATTAGGGCTTTACTCAATACTATTTGTCCTGTATATAGAATCTGAGTGTTGTTTGATTACGATTTGAATCTTTCTTGTCCATTCGTAAATAAATTTCTTTATGATAAGCTGGATCAACTCGTTCTAAATTATTGTCCTCAATGTATTTATCCAAAATCTCGAATGATTCCATTTCACTATCATATGATCCATTATGTAAAATCTGTACAGACCTCGGCTCATTAATTGTTTCAAATACAGCATCATCAATATATGTTAATAGCTTATCATTACTTTTAACGATATCCAGTGTTTTTTCAAAAACCGCTCGATCAACAAAGTCAGGTTGTCTTAACATGATCTTATAAGCTAGTTGATCCTTATTTAAACCATGAGCTTTAATTGCTTCTAAGTCTTGACTGTGACTTGTCCAAACACCTTCCAGTGGAAAGACTGTGTACATGTAGAAGCCAGGTATTTTCCAATCGCCGTTATAGGACATGCGAATAGCATAGGATAATGAATATAGGACTTGAATTCTTTTTGAAAAGTCCGGGTGATTTGGATTTCCAATACCACTAATACTAATATAGTTGTAACTAATTTCTTTAAGAATTGTTGGTTGATCTTTAGGAAGATAAATTTCCTTATCAGCTTTTCGCCATTCATATTTACTCATTCTATCATCTCTTTCTTTTATTAGTTTAATCAATTTTTGCCCAAAAGAAAAGATGAGCAAGCTCATCTTAAACTTTTATAGTAATTCTCCATATTTCTTAATGAAGAAGTTTTTTGCAACTGTAACTAGTAACATGTAACCAATAATTGTTAGTAGTAACCAGAAGTAGTAATAAATTGGTAATCCACTCATGCCAATTGATGCTCCAAATGGAGTATATGGAATGATAATTGCGATCGAAATTGAAATAAATGATAGCAATGATAGGACAGCAGATGCTGTTGATTGGAAGAAAGGTACTTTTTCCGTTCTAATCATGTGGATAACTAATGTTTGTGAGACCATTGATTCAATGAACCAACCAGCTTGGAAGACTGCGATAAAGTGCAATATTTGAACTGGATCAGTTAAATGAATAAATTGTGCACCAACTACTTGTGGAGCAATTACAAAGAACATTAATAAGTAAGTTGTAATATCAAATACTGAAGATGTCGGTCCAATAATTAACATAAAGTCTTTAATTGAAGTTGCATCCCATTTTCTTGGTTTTAGTAAGTAATCACGATCAACATTATCCCAAGGAATCGCAATACATGTAATATCATAAATTAAATTTAAGAGAATTAAATGTAGTGATTGCATTGGTAAGAATGGTAGGAAGGCACTAGCGACTAAGACTGAGAAGACGTTACCGAAGTTACTTGATGCTGTCATCTTAATGTACTTAATCATATTTGCGTATGTTTTTCTTCCTTCAATAATTGCTTTTTCTAAAACGCCAAGATCTTTTTCTAATAGAATTACTTCTGATGATTCTTTTGCGATATCAACCGCATTATCAACTGAGATACCGATGTCCGCAGCTTTCATTGCTGGAGCATCATTAATACCATCACCTAAGAAGCCAACAGTATGACCATTGCTTCTTAACATTGTCACAACACGTGCTTTTTGCATTGGTGATAACTTAGCGAAGACATTAACTTCTTCAACGATTTTACTTAATTCATCATCACTCATATTTTCAACATCATCACCAAGCACCATAACTTCAGTTGGGATTTTGATCATATCACAAATAGCTTTTGTAACGATATCGTTATCTCCCGTTAATACTTTAGTTTCGACTCCAAGTTCAAGTAGTGAATTAATTGCTGGTCGTGCTGATTCTTTTGGTGGATCTAAGAATGCTAAGTATCCAATTAAAACCATTTCATTTTCATCTTTAACGCCAAATTGTCCGACAGGTGATGGGTTAGTTTTTTGTGCGACGGCAATTACGCGCATCCCACGTTTATTTAAATCATCAACTGTTGCTAAAATCTCTTTTGAAACTTGCCCTTCAAGTTTAACAACTGTATCACCAGTTTGTACAAACTCACAAATCTTCAACATTTCCTCAACGGCACCCTTAGTAATCATTTGTGTCTTATTGTTTTGATCTTCAACCACAACACTCATTCTTCTTCTTTCAAAGTCGAATGGGACTTCATCAACCTTAACATAGTTAACATCTAAGCCTTTTAGTGAATCATGTTCAGCTTTTAGTTCACGTGTACGGTTAATAATTGACTTATCTAATAAGTTTTTAAGTCCCGTTTGGAAGTATGAATTTAGAAAGGCATGTTTTAATACTTGGTCATTTTCATTTCCAAATACATCTAGGTGATATTCTAAAATAATTTCATCTTGTGTTAATGTTCCAGTTTTATCTGTACATAAGATATCCATTGATCCAATATTTTGAATCGCTGATAAGTTCTTAACGATTGTTTTTTCTTTGGACATGGCTTGTGCACCTTTCGCCAGTGATGTTGTCACAATCATTGGTAACATTTCTGGTGTTAAACCGACTGCAACTGAGAGTCCAAACATAAATGCTTCTGGCCAGTCACCTTTTGTAAATCCATTAATGAATAGTACGATTGGTACCATTACTAACATAAATCTAATTAATAACATTGAGACTGAATCAACACCAATTTCAAATGATGTTTTCTCTGGCTCTTCCGTAACACTTGCTGAGATTGATCCGAAGATTGTATCGCCACCAACTGCGATGACCACAACTTTTGCTGATCCTGAGATTACGTCTGATCCCATAAATGCTAGGTTTTCAGTTGTTGTGATTTGCTCATCTAACTTAGAAACACTATCAGCTAACTTCTCAATATGTTCACTCTCACCAGTTAAGGCTGCTTGAGTAATAAATAAGTCCTTAGCTTCAATAATTCTAACGTCAGCTGGAATCATATCGCCAGCTGATAGATAAATAATATCGCCAACTACGACATTTCCAACATCAATTTCTTCTGCCGGTTTATGATTTCTTTTAACGAGTGTCGTTACCTTTACCATTGCGGTTAGGGCATCGGCAGCATTGGTTGATCGTGACTCTTGTATAAATTCTAGTAGTCCTGAGATTGTGACCATGACCATAATAATTAAGGCCGTAGTTAAATCTTTCTCACCAACTGGTGCTAAGACGAAGTCAACCGTGAATGATACTAGCGCTAATCCAATTAGTATCAGGGTAAATGGATTGATGAATGACATTATAAATTTTATAAATGGATTCTTCTTTTTCCCTATATCTATTTGGTTATCTCCAAATAATTCGCGATTTTCAAGGAAGTCAGTTTCACTGATACCTTCCTTAGTAGTATGTAATGATAATAAAAGATCATCAACTGAGTTTTGTGCAGCATATTCTAAACGTGCTCTTACATCTAACTCACTCATATCTTTAGTTTTCATAATCATATTAATCCCTCCTGTTCCGATAAATATTCACATAAATATTATCCCAGAAGAATAACATTTAAATGACCATTTATGCTAGGAAAATAAAAAAACTGTATGTCGCTTGAACAATACAGTCATAATAAAAAATTGATTGGATTCGTCCAAGCTTTAGCTCAAGCGGGCGCTGAAGTTACACTAGATTACGCCTTACTGACGCATTCTGTTAACCAACTCATAATGTCTCCATTATTTCGCGGTGGTAACCCATATCCCCAAGTAGCCTCACCTACCGAGATTTAATTTTCTTACTTACCCATCATAACGAATATATGGACATGTGTCAAATAGAGTGGCTCATGGGATAGTGTAATATAAGTTGTGGGTATATAAAAAGCGAGAAATCCTTTAAACTTAAAGTGACTAAACAGTAAGGAGATTTCTCGCATGAATAATATACTACAATTACCAGAATTTATAAACACTATTAATAAAAGTAATTTATCTTTTGATAATTATACGATTAATGAGAAGAAAACAAAAGATAATTATACTCAAAGTAATGAGTTAGATATGGCAAATAAATTAGAGGAACTTGATTTACTTTTCCTTAATTCCAATTATAGAAAACAAAACTATTATGTTAAACAAATAAGAACTCGTACTGTAGTTAATACTATCGGAACAATAACTTTTAATCGAAGACAGTATCAATCAAAACACGATAATTCATATTACTATTTTATCGATGATATTCTAGACCTTATGCCGTACAAAAGATTATCTTGGGCACTTATTACTGAAGTATTGAAAAAGGTAACTACTGACTCCTATCAACGTGTTGCTGATGATTTAAAAATATCGAAAGGTTCTGT
>JAAYHR010000013.1 GCA_012735275.1 Erysipelothrix sp. | reverse complement strand
TGTTAAAATTATCATTAGAATGCGATTTGGTGATGGTGTAAACATTGCACCAAATGATCCGATAAAACCAATTATGATTGTCGTAATTAATCTTTGTTTATTGAAAGCAGCTTTACTCGCTTCATTGTTTATGATGTGAAATACATTAAAATCAATTAAATCTTGTTCATTTATTTCGATATCTATTTTCATTATAATCATCCTTTATAACTATTATACACAATTTTATTAAAACTTCCTTATGTATTCTAACTCTGTTGAAGAACCATATTTTGGACCTTCTAAACGGGAAAGTGGATTTTCTAAGCGGACATAGTGTTTTTCTGAATCATATAAATCACTATTGATATGACTTGCTAAAATTCTAAGTAAAGTCAGATCATATTTTGATCCATTATCGTCAAGTTCTTCATGTGATAAAAACTCAACTTCAAAGGCAATTGGCGCCTCTAAAATAAGTGGGGCCATAACTTGCTTAGCAGGTCCTAAATTAACATCAATATAAGCTAGTTCACTTTCATTATAAGGAATAGTTATTGATGAGTTATCAATTGCTTCAATTAAACTTATATCACCGATATTAACAACTGCTTGTTTACTACGCAGAATATTCTCAAAAGTATCTTTTCTTCGATCTTTTATTTGGACAAATGAGACCATCAAAATTGATGGTGATATCATCGTAAAGAATGAGAATGGCGCAACGTTAATTGAACCATTTTCATTAACTGTCGTTATCCAAGCAATTGGGCGTGGAATAACTGCTGCCGAAGTTATTTTTCTTCTTGCAGCTTGGCTGATTTCAGCATAGTCAATATAGGTTTTCATAGGTCTAAAAATTGACGACTAGCATCTAGTTCTTCATGCATTAATTGATGACCAGCTTCATGACTAAAGACTGATGTATCAACATTAGCCGCACGGTATTCGCTCGCTAAATTAGCAAAGCCTTCTTGTGTTATAAAAGGATCATTTAAGCCGGAAGTTAATAAAACTGCAGCTTTTTGCGCTAAGACTGGTTGACCTTCAAGTGTTACTGAAGGATGGTATAAAATTGCATTATCTAAATCAAGATTTTCATAAGTCTTAAAGATTGAAGTTAAGATATTAGCACCATTAGAATAGCCAATAATCGTCTTACGGTAATCCGGATATTTACTGATTAATTCTTTTATTACTTCAGCTACTTTTTTAGTTTCAACTGTTAGTGATTCTAAATTGAATGATCCATCTGGGTAGCGTTCAAAATAACGGCGCATACCATTTTCTAAAACATCGCCTTCAATGCCAACGAATGTTGCATTAGCATCTAGGATATTTCCGATTGAAAATAGATCTTCAGCACTACCACCGGTACCATGGAGCATTATAATTAAATGTCTGTTATTCCCCGATTTTTCTGCAAGTCTCACTGTCGACTTCCTCCTCTGCTTTTTTACCAATTTTCTTAAGTAATTCTTGTAATTGTACTTCTTCCTCTTCACTAAGGACGTCAAAGATTTTACGCATATGAGCATAGTGTTGTAGGTAGATTTCTTCAAATATAGTACGACCTTTACTAGTTAGTTCAACTAGTTGGCGACGACGATCTGTTGGATCTTTAACCCGCGTAATATACTCACTCTTTTGAAGCATATCTAGAACATAAGTTAAACTTGAATTAGGAATCAATAATGATTCAGCTAAGACTTGTGTTTGTAATGCCCCTTTTGTATAAACTGCTTCTAATGCAGAGAATTCATTTAATGTCAGAATCGATTCTGATAGTGAATATTTAATATTATTTCCAATACTTGTGTGTGCTTTAAAGAGCACGATTAACGTTTTTAATTTTTCCATAAATTCCTTTCCAAACTATTTAACTGCTAATAGTTCTTTCTTTAAAACTTCAATTTTAGCTAAGTCAGTCCGCGTCGGATCTTCCTTAGTTTTTAGTTCTAAAATCTCTCGTTTTATTTTTTCTTTCTTTCTAAGTAGATCAAATTCATATTTATCACGATAACCATAACCAATTAATTCTTTTACTTCCCGAACTTCGATTGGCATCAGTGTATCAACTATTTCATCTTTAATGGCTTCAAAGTGTGGTGGGATTAAGAGTTCTTTTCCTAACTCTTCTTCACTCTCATCAACTAATACTCCTGGCCCCACTGTTGCCAATTCAATTAGTATACCACCTTTTTCTCGAAAGTAGATGGAACGGAAATATTTACGTTCTTTAATTTCAGTTGGGCGATAGCCGGCTGCAATTAACTTCTCTAGCCAAGCTTCTTCATCACCATTACTGATTCCAAGTGCAATGTGGTGGACAGTTCCAACCCCTTGACGACTTGGATCTTTTGTCGTTTTATTTAATTCTAAGCGTGAGCCTAAACCACCATCAACTGCAAGTAAGTATGCATCAAAACTTTCATCAATAATTTTATAATTAAAGACATCTTGCAGCATACTTAAGGTAGCATGTGGGACGCGTGAATGGATATAGGCAGAATCAATTCCTTTAATGGCGTGATTAGAATCAACGCCATTAAATTCCCAATTACTCTTTGGCTCTTCATTTGAGGCAACTAATTCATATAAGAGTCCATCCATATCTTCAAAGGCTAAGCGTTGGACATTGAATCTTTCCTCTGTGTGGTATTCAATTTTAAAGTCATTTAAGCGTTGTTTCCAAAAGTCGAGACTATCAGGGCTAATTGCCAGTGATGTTATTCCAACTTGACCGCCGCCAATTTGACCTGATTCAGCATCATTCCATGGGAATGTGGTTAATATGTTTGTCGAACCATTCTCATTTCCATAATAGAAATGATATGTCGATGAATCATCAAAATTAAGGGTCTTTTTAACTAGGCGCATACCTAGTAAGCCGGCGTAGAAATCAACATTTCTTTGAGCGTGTCCTACAATTGATGATATGTGATGTATTCCATGTAGTTTCATAGTATCCTCCTAAAAAAAAACAGCATATGCTGTTTTTTTATCTAATTGTTTTTAAAGCTTTTGACCATGTAATTACTTGATCTAGCATTCCATTAGCATTTCCAGCATGATAATCATTTGGTGTAAAGATTGACATGTTTTCAAAGTCAGTCATTAATGAGAATGTTACCATAGTTTGGACTGATGCCATACCTTGTTCTGCGTTAATTAATCTTAGTGATTGAATTGATGATAATCCACCAAGCCCACCATAAGCAACGTATCCAACTGCTTTGTTAGTTAATTCTGGTTTTAAGAAATCTAAAGCATTTTTTAGCGCTCCTGGTAATACACGGTTGTATTCTGGCGTTACAATTACATAGCCATCAAAGCTTGCAATTTTTTCTGACCAAGCACCGATTGCTTTAGCTTGATCTTCAGTTGGTGTTTTACCTAAGAATGGTAAGTCATAATCCATTAAGTCAACTAATTCATATTCAACATTTTCATCTTTTCTTGATGTAGCAAAATCTAACATCCATTTCGCGACTGCTTCTCCGTTACGTCCTTCTCTAATACTTCCTAAAATAATTCCGATTTTCATATTTATATTTCTCCTTTTTCTATAGATATTCTTTTTCAAATACTTTATTACTTCTTACCGTATCAAAATGTGGTAAGTGCTCTTCAATGTATTCACGTTTCGAACGTAAATGTGGTGGCAAGGTTAAGGTGTCACCAAGATTTTCATATGTTTCTTGATCATCAATAAATCCTGGTCCATCAGTCGCTAACTCAAATAAGATATTTGGATATAGTCTAATGTAAACTGATTTAAAGTAGAAGCGATCAATATGGCCTGAGTTTGGTAAACTCATCTTATCAAAGTAAGCTTGCCATTCATCTAAGTGTTCCTTATCATCAACTCTAAATGCCACATGGTGAACTCCACCATAGCCTTGACGTGCTTGTGGTAATTTATTGTCAAATTTAACAATAACACTTCCACCATTTCCGCCAAATCCCGTTTCATATAGAGTATAATCTTCTTCACTCGCAACCTTAGTCATTTTCATAACATTTAATACTTGATGCATATACTCAGCATCATTTACTGTTAAGAATATTGGTCCAAGTCCAATAATCGCAAACTCATCTGGTACCGGGCCTTTATGCCATGGTGTACCTGCCGCAACTCCTTGATCATTCTCATCTGAGAACAATGTATATTGTTGACGGTCAAAATCTTCAAAACTTAATACTTTTCTTCCAAACATTTGACTTACGCCATTATGTTTAATTTCATATTTATCAAAACGTTTAACCCAATAATCTAATGCTAGATCATTAGCTACTCTAAACCCTGTACGCGAGATATCGTTTGTTCCTTTTATATGAGGACCAATTCCTTTAAAATCAAAGAATGTCATATCTGTACCAGGGTTACCTGCATCATCTGCAAAGAATAGATGGTAGGTCGTTAAATCGTCTTGATTAACATTTTTCTTAACTAAGCGCATACCAAGTACATTTGTATAAAAATCATAAATCTTTGGTGCACTTGAAGTAATCGCTGTAACATGGTGAATACCAGTTAGTTGTTTTAATTCATTCATTAACAAAACCTCCTACTAAAGATATATTATTACTAATTCGAAACAATATCAAGTCTATTGCTCAAATTTAATATAATTAGTGGAGGTTCTGTTTATTTTAATCAATTGAAATTAAATCAATAAGTAAATTACCTTGGCTATCATTAACTATTGACAAGGAACTATTACCATAGTTATGAGAAGTGATCTTAAAGAGTAAATCAAAATGACTGACCGTATTACTACCCTTTACATTATAGAATCCAGAAGGTGAAGCAGCAGCAGAGTTTATCTTAAATCATATCGATACCCCTGCTAGTAAAGAAATCCTCAGATTAAACTTAGACAAGTTAATAATCGCAGATAAAGTTTTAACTGACTCCATTCAACTAGATATTATTGGACCCGAGAAGTTTGGGATTATCGGTGATAATGGCGTAGGAAAAATTAGACTGGTTAAAGAAATCATGGCTGCAAGTCTTGTTGACTATGCCTATATGCCACAAACTTATGCTGAGGTCTTAGATATTAATCAAAGTCCGGTTGAGTTATTAGCAAGTTCTAGAAATAAGGCCGATATAAGTAAAGCTATGACTCATCTTGGCTCACTCAATTTTAAGGTTGAAGAAATGCAATCACCCTTCAAAGATTTATCAGGTGGACAAAAAGCCAAAGTGTACTTTGCACTTATGTCATTAAGAGAGACCCAATTATTAATACTCGATGAGCCAAGTCGAAATATCTCACCCTTATCACTTGATACCCTGATTAATCAGTTGCAAGCTTATCAAGGAGCAATTATTGTCATAACCCATAACCGTGATCTTTTTCACACTGTCTTTGATAAAGTCTATCAATTATCTAAGGATGGTTTAAAACAATTAGCAAAACAAGTTTATCAAGTCTATACAAGCCTCTCTATCTTAGTTATAATGAAATTAGAAAAGGGGGATAATATGGAATTTATATTTGAATTTGAACTATCAACATCATTACTAGTTTTCCCAGCTATCTCATTACTAATGCTTGCCTACACAAATAGGTTTGTGGTACTAGCTGATTTAATCCGTGAACTTTATAAAAGTCACAAGTTAGATCCTAAGCAAGAGAATATTGATCAGATCGAGAATCTCCAATATCGCATGGACATTATTAGAAAAATGCAATTAACTGGAGCACTAAGTTTTATCTCAGCTGCAATCTCAACCTTGTTTTCGCTACTTGCGTCACATACTCAGTTTGCTACAACTGGAAATGAAGCTACTAGTTTTGCATTCTTTGCCTTTGTAATATCAATCATACTATTAATAGTTTCGCTTGTTTACTTAATTAGAGAATTAGCAATCTCAATTGACGCCTTAAAGATTCAATTGTATCATCTACAAGATTAACCCTCAATCACGAGGGTTTTTATTTTGCCAATAAAAAAGACTGACAATGTAATGGGACACTTCCATTGTCAGTCTTTTTTAGTATCTTAAGGCTTCTTTCATACGTTCATATTCTTCAAGTGTAATTTCACCAAGAGCATAACGTCGCTTTAGAATTCCAAGTGATGAATCATATGATGAATTAGTATTGGATCTGAAATACTCAATTGCTTTAACTATTGCATAAATAACTAAAACTACTAAAGCAACACGAATAACCATAACAATAATCACCATGAGAATTGTCATAATGCCACCACTAAATAAATAACCCATATAACTCCTCCTTGTCTATTTAATATAATTATAACACATTGGACGATTCATATAATTGCTTATAGAATCCTTTATTAGCCATTAATTCTTTATGACTACCCTGTTCAATTAAGTAGCCATCTTTCATAACTAAGATTAAATCAGCATCGACAACTGTCGATAAGTGATGCGCAACAAAGAAAGATGTTTTATTGGACATCAACTCTTCAAATGCTTTTTGAATCTTATATTCAGAGACAACATCAATATTACTAGTAGCTTCATCTAAGATAATAATTGGTGAATTAACAATTATTGCCCGAGCAATAGTAATCATCTGTTTTTGACCAGTTGACATTGTCGTTGATGCTGAATCAATAATCGTATCAAACTGTTTATCAAGTTGCATAATAAAGTCATAACAACCTGCTTGTTTTGAAGCAGTTACCATTTCCTCATAAGTAGCTTTGGGATTACCATATTTAATATTATCGGCAATACTACCTTTAGTAAGCCATGGTTCTTGTAGCACAATTGACATAACACTTCTTAATGATTGCTTAGTAATTGTTTGCGTATCATGACCATCAATTAAGATCTTGCCTGAATTAATATCATAATAGCGCATCAAGATATTTATCAAGGTTGATTTACCGGCACCGGTTGGACCGACAATCGCCACTTTAGACAAAGGCTGAATGGTAAGATTTAAATCTTTAATAATTGGCTTATCTTTAACATATTCGAAATTAACAGCTTCAAAGACAATACTTGATTCTTTAATGGCTACTTCTTTACCAGGATCTAAATCAACTTCAACTGAAAGGGCTGCTTGCATCCGCTCATATGAAGCTTTAGCTGCGACAATTTGTGAGATGATTGCTGAAAACTCATTAAATGGTTTAGTAAATAAGATTGAGTATGAGATAAAGGCCATTAATGATCCGACAGATAATCCATAATTATAAGCATAATAAGCACCAAGTAAACCAAGTAATGCATAGTTTAAATTATTAATTACCCGGACCGTTGGGTTAACTAAGGCACCAAGAATCTGCACCTTCTCACCGACAATATTATATTCTGCATGAATCACTTCAAAATCTTTAGCTGATTGATTTGCATAGTTCGCATTTAGAATTAACTCATGATTTTCCATCGCTTCCTTGACATGGGAACTAAGTTGGCCAGCTAGTACTTGTTGTTTGCGAAATAACCTCTGACTTTTTTTAGCTAATGTTTTTGAAGTATAGTACATAATTGGAACCATCAAGATTACTAGAATCGTCATACCAATACTTAACTGTAGCATAAAGTATAAAGATATTAAAATGACAAAGACTCCATTTAATAACTGGGTTAAACCTTGATAAATTCCATCAATTAATAACTCACCATCAATAGTAAATAAGTTCAATAATTTACCATGTGAATTGGTATCAAGATAAGCTAGCGGATTACGCATTAAATTAAACTCTAACTTATTACGAATTTCATAGACAAACTTAATCGCATACTCATTTGAGATATAAGCAATTAACCAGTTTAAGAAAAAATATACTAAGTAAAACCAAAGACAAGTAATTAAGATACTTTTAACTTGCGTAAGATCAACATTGTTTACCCCAATCATTAAGTCGACAGCCTGACCAATATACATTGGTACAACGACAAGAGCAAAGGCAGCAATAAAGGATAATATTGTTGTGATCAAGATTATAAGTTTAGAAGGTTTACGCATTATTTTGACCTCCCATCGTTTCTAAGCGATAAATACTTTGATAGATTTCATTAGTAGCTAATAGACTTTCATGATTACCAATCGCATTGATTTTACCATTATCTAAGACAATGATTTGATCAGCATGGGCAATCGATGCTGTTCTTTGACTAGCAATAATTTGGGCTAAGTCAGCATACTTATCTTTAAGCACCTTTTGCAGATTCTTACTAGTTAGTGCATCTAAAGCTGAGAAGGAATCATCGATTAATAAAAGCTTAGGATTTTTAGCTAAGGCTCTAGCAATATTAACTCTTTGCTTTTGACCACCAGATAGGTTTTTCGCTGACTCTTCAATTAAAAAGTCTAAGCCTTTAGAAAGGATATCTTCACCTTGAGCATCAAGTAGTGCTGCCTTACTATCAATCTTAGTTTTCATTGAAACATTATCAGCTAGTGTTCCACGAATAAATTGGGCCTTCTGTGGGATATAAGCAATGACATCACGAATCGATTCCTTAGAGTAATCATTAATATTATTACCATTAAGGATAACTTCACCACTTGATTCAATTAATAAGCGTGGAAGAATCTTTAACAAACTACTCTTACCAGACCCTGTTAAACCAATAACACCTAGCACTTGTCCACTTTTTAAAGAAAAATTAATATTATCTAAAACTAACCTTTTCTCATTGGGATAAGCAAAAGTTAAGTTTCTTAATTCTAAGTTAAAGTCTTCATCATTAAAATCATGATTCTTACTATCTTCAGGTGCTACAGCTAATACTTGATTGATTCGCTTCCATGAAGTTATCCCACGAGCTAATAACATAATAAAGTTCATTGTAACAATTAGCGTTAGTAAAAGCTGACTACAGTAATTAATAACGGCTAAGGTTTGCCCTTGCGTCATAGTTCCAATACTAATATTTACACCTGAAACATAGACTAATAAGATTAAAAGTAAATTCATTAAAAGACTAGTGAAGGGGCTTGCTAATGTCGAGTAGATTCCAACCTTATGCTGACTATCCATTAGTTCTCTATTTTCTTGTTTAAATACGGCATCAGTTTTATTTTGCATTGAGAAGGCACGAATAATTCTTGATCCCGAAAGAATATCAGAAATAGTTCCTGAAATTTTATCAATATTCGTATTAACCTTCGTATGTGCACGCATCGACATATACATAAAAAATGAAATTACGAGTGAGAAGATTGGAACAGCAATTAATAAAATGATTGCTAAATCTTTATTAATTAACATTAAGGCGCCAAGGGTTCCAATTATTAAGAGTGGCGCTCTAACCCCAAGTCTAATTACGCGTGCCACCATATCTTGAACAAATACGGTATCCATCATTACGCGGTTCGTTAGTGTTGTTGCCGAGAAGTTATCAACATCAGAAACTGATAAGGCAACTTGGTGTTTAAATAAGGATGAACGTAATCGTCCTCCAACAGCTTGCGATACGACAGATGCATTATACTGACAAATTAGTGCAAAGCCATAACCAACAAAAGTTAAAACAACCATCCAAAAAACACTAGTATAAATTACACTAATATCCTGATTACTTATTCCCACGTCAATTAAACGTCCCATAAATAAGGGAATCATTAACTCAAATACCGCTTCTAAGAATTTAGCGACTATTGATATGATCGATCTGAATTTATACCCATTAAAAATTTTCATTTTCCATCCCTTTTCATTACTAGTATTATAACAAATATCCTTACTTAAATATTTTGACATTTTAAATATTATTATCGATTTCTTAGGATTTATCCTAAAAAAACGATAAAATGTGCCTTTGCAACTAGGGGTTGCGCTTTTAAATGGTATCCTTTCTAGTAAGCAACCACATAAAATTTTATAATTATCTTATCAATAGGAGGTTTTATTATGATATTAGCAGACAAAATTATTTTACTTAGAAAGCGCGCTGGCTACTCGCAAGAAGATCTTGCCCAAGCGGTGAATGTATCTCGCCAGTCAGTTTCAAAATGGGAAGGTGCACAATCAATTCCTGATATGGATAAGATATTAAAATTATCAATCATCTTTGGTGTTTCAACCGACTTTTTATTAAAAGATGAATTAGAAGACTTTGATGGTATTAGTATTCAAGAAGACCAAGATTTACATACACTTAATCTTTCAATCGAAGATGTTGACTCTGTCTTTAAAGTAACTAAGGAAGCAAGCCATAAAATCGCATGGGGAGTATCAATCGTAATCATTTCGCCAATTATGTTAATCCTTTTAGAAGAATTAGCTAAAGCGAATAAAATCAATATGTCGATCAATGTTGCAGAAACAATTGGAGCAATCTTCTTACTCTTACTTATCGCCTTAGCAGTTGGCTTATTTATTTTTGCTGGCTTTAAAATGAAAGAGGTCGATTACTTAGAAAATCAAGACTTCAATCTTCAATATGGAGTTAAGAGTGTGTTAGAAAAACGACAAAAGGAAAGTCAACCAAAAACTATTTCAATTTTAATCTTAGGAATCACAACGATAATTATGTCAGTTATTCCAAGTATCGCATTTGATAAGACCAGTCCCCTACTAGAAAATATTTCAGCAGTTTTCTTATTAGCACTGGTAGCCCTTGGAGTTCACTTAATTATTTTAAGCGGTATGGATTTAGCAATCTATTCTAAACTATTTAAAAAAGGTGATTATTCAAAAGAGAGTAAAAATTCTGAACGTATCACTGGTATGATCGCATCACTCTACTGGCCATTAATTACAATCGCTTATTTAGGTTATTCATTTATTACTGGTGATTGGGGAATGTCATGGATTATTTGGCCAATTGCCGGTATCTTATTTGGCGCAATTGCTGGATTTATTTCTATTTTCTATAACGAAAGATAAATGCAAGAAAGGCACATCAATGATGTGCCTTTCTTATGGAGTATATGATTCAATAAACCAACGATTTATTTCATAAAATAAATGCCGTTCTCGATTTTGAATTCTTACACGATATAAGATTCCATTACCACCAACACGTGAGACTGATTGGCGGATTTCTATAATTTTATCAATCTTGAATAATTGATTATCTTCCCAACGTAAATATATCGGCGTTAAGTTACCTAACTTATCAGCTTCCGCAATCACATTGACATAACGCTTATATAAAGTTGAATTCTTCTTGATATCCATTATTTAAACCAGGCTACTGGATAAATTACATGTTCACCCTTGGGATTGAAATCAGTTAGATTCTTATTTAAATCGGTGGATAACTTTCTAATAACTTCAAATCCATATTTATCACGAATCTCATCAATACAAATATCTAAATCCTTATCACGCTTACGAATGCTTTCATCTTGAAAGAAGTTTAATTGGTAAACTCCTGCATTATCACTGAGATCACTGGCTTTAATCCCAATTGATCTTAGTGGTAAAAAAAATGGATAGTGTTCATCTAACAATGATATGACTACTTCCATAATTTCACTCGATATATCAGTTCTTTGTTTAATCTTTCTTTGCCGACTGATTGTCCGTAACTCAACATCCCTTAATGATATAGCAATTACTCCGGCTTGAAGCTTCGCATCTCTTAAGCGAGAAGCAACTGATTCAGCTAAGACTTGAAAGACAATTTTAGCGTCGGTCCGGTTTTTAATATCTTCAGGTGTGGTAATCGAATTACCAATTGACTTAACAGGTTCATTATAACCATTCTCCATGACTTGACTAAGATCAAAACCATTAGCGAAATACCAGATCATCTCACCATTCTTACCTAATAAATCCTGCATATATTCTTTCGTTTTGTTGGCTAAGTCGCCAATTGTCATAATCTTAACAGCATTTAATTTCTCTTGGGTTTTAAAGCCAACGTAAAGTAATTCTTCAACATTCAATGGCCAAACAACTTCTTTAAAATTCTCCTTACTAATAACAACCCGACCTGATGGCTTAACTAGGTCACTACCTAATTTAGCAAAAATCTTATTATAAGATAAACCACAGGATACAGTTAAGCCAACTTCATTTAAAACGCGATCAGCGATTTCATACATGATAGCTTCGGCATCACCATGTAATTTTTGACTATGGGTAATGTCTAACCAGGCTTCATCAATACCAAATGATTCAACGTGACTCGTATATTCGCGGTAGATATTTTTAACCATTTCTGAATAGTAGATAAATAAGGAAAAATCAGGTGCCGTAATTGTTAAGTTTGGACATTTATCAAAGGCTTCTCTTAAAGTTTCTGCGGTCTTAACTCCAAACTTTTTCGCGTGGAGGTTGCGCGCTAAGATAATCCCACTACGACGCTCTTCATTACCACCGACTGCCATCGGAACATTCTTTAACTCAGGATAGAGCATTTCCATTATTTGTGCATAACAATGATTAATATCAATGTGCAATATTTTCTTTTCCAGCATTTTTACCTCCTCTAACTTAATTATAGCCTATATTTTTACGTATATCAATGAATTACGTAAAAATATAGCTACTTATTACTAATTTTATAATATAAGTTACGGATTATTAATAAATGCGTTATAATAGTTATGAGGTGATTTGATGACATTACAAGACTTAATCGGATATTTTAAGTATGCTTCTAATTTAACTAATGCAGAGTTCGCTAGTGAAATTGGCGTATCGCAAGCAACACTAAGTCGTTGGGAATCAGGCGAAATAAAATCATTAAATACACAAACTAAAAAAAGGTTATCGGAATTCTTAGATATTGATGTCGATGACTACCTAAAATATGATCTAGTCAAACCAATCTTAGGGGTTGTAAAGGCCGGCTATAACCTTAATGCGGTTGAGAATATTGAAGACTATGTTTTAGTATCTTCAATGGACGCCAAACGTGGTGATTACTTTTTAAGAGTAACTGGTGATTCTATGATTGATGCGAAAATATTTCCTGACTCACTAATTTATGTTAAGGAAGTTGATGACGTTGATTCTGGCTCAATTGCGGTTGTCTTAATTAATGGTGAAGAAGCAACGGTTAAAAGAGTAATTAAAAAGGACCAGACGCTTATCTTAGAAGCGGCTAATCCAAATGTTAAAGCCCGTTATTTTTCTGAAGCAGAAGTAATGGAAATCCCAATTAAAATTATTGGAAAAGTATTATATGCTAAACATGACTTCTAAAAAAAACATCAACTAGATTAGCTGATGCTTTGATTATTTATATTCACAGACTAAGCCATTTGCTTCCGCTGAGTTTTTAATAATTTCCGGATCAAAATTATCATCAGCATCTAAGCCAAGACCAATTGCTTGCAGTTCTAATTGGCTGGCTTTTTTTATGTCCGCTATTTTTAAGTTATGGATAAAATTATCATCTTCGGCCGTAACTAAATACTCAAGTTGATCTGCCTGCCAGTTCTTATATAACTCCATGGTATTGGCAATGACTTCCGCAACACTAGCACCTTCAACATAAGCTTCAGTTAATTCAAAGGGAATCCTTTGAACAACCTCATAGCCAACGAGCTCCTTATCAACTAAATTATAAGTAGAGGTCATACTTGATCCACTAAGGCCTGATATTTCACCAACACAGATTAAAGCTGTCTTATTTTCGGCTGGGTGTTCCTTAGCACAGGCAATTAGACTTATTAGTAAAAATATTATTATGATTATTTTTTTCATAAAGCCTCCATTAAAATAATTATTCAATATATGATTTATTTACTGACTTAACTGCATATTCGTCACTGGCATTAATAATTGAAATACTTAGGTTTGAGAAACTCATTGATGCAGAATCTTGCCAGCCCGCATGTTTTAATAAACCCAGAATTGTTAAGCCATGCGCAACCACTAAAACATTTTTATGGTTTTCATTTCTACTTGCCTCAACAATATTCGCTAAGCCACTGGCAATTCGTTGATGGAATTCAAGAAGCGATTCAGCTTCATTAAAATCTTCATTTTGATGTAACAGATCTAGTCGTTCACTAGAGTCTTTTTGACTATATAAATCATCACGATCTTTATAACCAAATTGCTGAGCAACGCGGTTCCAGACCATTTCAATATCCCGACCTTCAGCTTGACCAAAATTCATTTCTTTAATTAAAGGCTCTTGGTGAACTAGAAAATCAGCTTCCATTCCTTTAATAATATTCTCAGCCGTAATTATCGCACGTGGGGCATCAGATGCATAAACTTTATCAAAGTCAATTTCGTCTAGTTTAAAACCTTGCCCGGTTTGATGCGCTAAATCTAAACTTTCGGGAAGTAAGGGACTATCTAACCATCCTTGCATTTTATAATCGCGGTTAAATTCAGTTTGACCATGTCTAACAATATATATATTCATCATCATTCTCCTTTATTGCTCTATTATAGGCTATGTTTCATTATAAATCTATTACTTGAATACGCGGCATAAGTATTTAACTTGAAATTGTTTTGAATTCGTAATATTATAGATTAAGTTTGGAGTGAATAAGTATGGAAGAATTTAAAATAGGATTATACACATTAGGTGATTACTCATCTAATGCTGAAAACGGAGAAATAATTAGTGAACAAGATAGAATTGAAGAAATAATTGGGGCAGCTAAACTAGCTGATCAATATGGCTTAGATGTTTTCGCAGTTGGTGAGAGTCACCAGGAACACTTTATATCACAGGCTCATGCCCTAATACTAGCGGCAATTGCGCGTGAAACGAAAAATATCACTTTGTCAAGTTCAGCGACAATATTATCAACATCTGACCCTGTCAGAGTTTATGAAAACTTTTCGACTTTAGATTTATTATCAAATGGTCGAGCAGAAATCGTTGGTGGCCGTGCTTCAAGAGTTGGACTATTCCACCTTTTAGGTTACGAACTTGCGGATTATGAAGCACTATTTGAGGAAAAATTTCAATTATTGCTAAAATTAAATAATGAAGAGGAAATAACTTGGTCAGGTAATTATCGTGCTGATTTAAAAAATGCTGTGCTTTATCCAAAGCCGGTTCAAAAGAAATTACCAATTTGGCGTGCGGTCGGTGGACCAGCAGAGAGTGCGATTAAAGCCGGTATTCAAGGTGTACCAATGATGCTTGCTACTTTAGCGGGACCAGTTTCACACTTCAATAATACTGTTATGACTTATCGTAATGTCTTTCAAGATACACACGATAATATTGATGATATGCGTATTGGTATTACTGGATTATTCCATGTAGCAGAAACTGATGAAATTGCCTTCAAGCGTTTCTATCGCTACTTAGATCACGGCTTAAGACAAGCTAATGGTCATGGCTTTAACCCAGAGGCATACCGTACTGCTTTAGATATTAGAAATGTGCTACTGGTTGGATCAGCTGAGACAATTATTGAAAAGATGGTATATCAATACCAAACATATGGTAATGAACGCCATATGCTACAACTTGATATTGGTGGACTACCATATGCAGACGTCAAAGAGCAAATTCGAATTGTTGGTGAAGTAATTGCTCCTGAAGTGAAGAGAAGAATTAAACAACTCAAAGAGGAAAATAAATGAAAGTTATCGCAATTAATGGATCAGTAGCTGGTAGTAAAACTGGCCTGGCCCTAAATAATTTAAAGTTTGCTGATACAGTCGACCTTGAATTACTTAATTTAAAAGATATGACAATGAGTTTTGCCGATGGACGTGACTATCGTGAATATGATAATGATAATAAGTTAATCGTTGAAAAATTAATTGAGGCAGACGGTATCGTTATTGCCCTACCAATTTATCAAGCCTCAATTCCAGGTGTCCTAAAAAACATCTTAGATTTAATTCCGATTAACGCCCTTCAATCAAAACCAATCGGATTAATTATTACTGCGGGATCACCACGTCACTACTTAGTTGCCCAACAACACTTAATTCCAGTCCTTGATTATTTAAAGATGGATGTTATTACTAAGTATGTCTTTATTGAAGCTAGTGATTTAGCCGATACAAAACTTAATGACGAAATTGCTATGCGTATTGAGAACTTAGCAAATGAACTTACTTATAAAATTGAAGCAAAGCTTGAAAAAGATAAAGCTATGTACGATTTTCTATAAAATATTAAACAAAGAAAAAACTTCTATTTATTTTAAAATAGAAGTTTTTTAATACTATAATTTAATATTTACTTTAATTTTTTGTAATTCTTTAATATTCTTAACTCCAAGTAAAGTCATAATTAACTTTAGTTGATAGTTCCAAGCATTAAGTATTTCAACTGTCTTATTGACTCCATGCTTTTCAACATTACTTAAAACAAATGATGACATACCGACAGCTGATGCACCCATAGCTAGTGATTTAATTACATCTAAGGGATTTCTTATACCTCCAGAGGCAATGATTTCAACTTCACTTAAATAGTCTTTAGCATTGATTAATGATTGTACTGTGGATATTCCCATATTTTCTAAGTAACTCATATCGAAGTCTTCACGGCGGGCATTCTCAATTTTAGCGAAGTTTGTTCCACCATAACCACTAAGGTCAATTGTTTTCACACCTAAGTTAATTAATTTTTTAATTGAGGCACTACTCATTCCAAAGCCCACTTCTTTAACTATCAATGGTACTGATAAACTCTTTGCTATTTCAGCAATATTAGTATTCCAACTAGTAAAGTCACGATCACCTTCAGGCATTACAACTTCTTGAATAACATTAACATGAATTTGAAGTGCATTTGCCGATAAGATATCAACTGCTTTTTGAGCTGCACTTAAATCATACTCGGCCCCAACATTAGCGAAGATAATTCCGTCTGGATTGGTCTTACGTAAGATTGAAAATGATGCTTCATTATCCGGATTTTTTAGTGCTGAACTAAGTGAGCCTGATGCAATTGGGATATTTACTAAGCGAGCAACTTCAGCTAACTTCTCATTGATGCCTTTAGTTTTATCACTACCACCTGTCATAGCATTTATGAAGAGTGGTGAGACTAAATCAATCCCAGCAATACTGGTTGTAAGATCAATATCATCAACTTTTAAATTAGGAATTGAATCATGTTCAAGACTAACTAAATCAAAGTCAGAAGCTGGCGCTAAATCAACTTGGGCCAAAGCTAAACGTACATGTTCATCTTTTCTATTCTCAATCATGACTTTCTCCTTGATAGACTTCAATATTTAAATGGGTAATTTGATCTTTTGCCCACTCTTTAACTAACTCATCTGTATTATCTGCTTGATCAAAGATCGCAATACCACAGTCACCACCACCGGCGCCTGATGATTTCGCAGCTCCTTGATACTGAATTGCTAGATCACAGAGTTTCTTTAGTCTTGGTGTTTCAATAGTAATACCTAAGCGATCACTCATATCGACTAAAAGTTTACGGTTGTTTAAAATTTCTGTTTGAATAGTTTTTAAATCATTAGCTTTAAAAGCATCGATCATACGATCAACACATTCATTACTAGCTATTAAGAATTCATTATAGTATTCAGCATTGTCTTTTCGATGCTTGTTCATATCATCAACTAAAAATGTTGTCGATGCGGGACTTTCTGTCCAGCCAATCATTAACTTAAGATTGTCTGGCGCTTTTAAATGCTGAATATCTAAATAAGGCCAACGCATATGAATTAATTCACTGACACTTAAAGTCTTTGATTGTTCTTCTAACCATGCTTTATCATAAGTACGGTATGAGATCCAACCACCATAGACTGATGCGGCAATGTCGCCCCCAGAACCATTTGAGTTAATTCTTAAGTGAACGATTGCTGCAAGTTTAAATAACATATCTTTACTAACTTCAATTTGATATAACTTACATAATACTTTGATAGTTGAAACGGTAACTGCGGCACTTGAGCCTAAGCCATATTTTTTCCCAGCATCATTTTCCAACTCACTATTAATTACTAAATTGTAAAATAGTAGTTCCTTATTGAGGGATAGCGCTAGTGTTTCTACGACATTAATTGCCGATATAACATAAGACAGATTATTATCTCGATAGTCTAATACAATTCTTTGATCTTCACGAACAAACGGAATTGGGGCATTGTCATAAGATTGGATTGAACCACGATGTTCTGTTTCTTTTAAAGTTACTTCTATAAATTGATCTACTGCAATTAAAATTGAAGAATGTCCTTTTTCGACGACTGCATATTCTCCAGCTATAAATAGTTTCCCGGGTGAGCAAGAACTTATCATTTTATATCACTCCTTAAATAATACTCGCATCAGGTCCAACACCTGTTACAATTATTTCTTCTTCATTAAATTCTTTTAATAATTTTGCTTTTATTACTTCAGCTTGGCTCAGCTGACAAATTATTTTAACATTTGGACCAGCATCCATAGTGAAATAAGCTGTAATACCTTCAGCTCTTAACTCATGAACTAGTCTAATTGCCTGCATTGATTTTTCTTCCATGTAGATTATAGCCGGATTTGCCGCCATCATGGTTGCATGCATTTTTAAGGCATTATTTTCCGCGATCTTACCAATGGCTTCTAAGTCTTGATTTTTAATTGCGACTTTCATTAAATCAAGGTCTTTTTCAGCTTCACTTGGCCATGCTGGATAAAATGGTGATGTCAATACTGTTTGCTTCATACCTTCTCTTGAAGATATTTTCTTTTCTTTAGAATTGACAATAACTACAACCATGCCAATATCAAAGTTAGCTGGATCAATTCTGACTGCTTTTGAACTTTCATGACTATTACCTTTTGTCCACTGGACTAAACCACCATAAAGACTTCTAGTTGCGGAACCTGATCCTTGACGAACATATGTAGATAGTTCTTCGTCACTTAAATTTAGATCAAGGGACACATTGATTGCTTTACCAAGCGCAGCAAAGGCACTTGCTGATGAAGCAAGGCCCGCTGCCGTTGGCACATAGTTAACACTTCTGACTATAACACGATCATTAATACCTTTTAATTTTCTGAATAAATCGGTAAAGTTTGAAACCTTACTTAAAGTAGCATCATCTTTAACGCCATTTAAATAAAACTCATCGCTAGTAAATTCGCTAGAAAACTCTACTTCTGTTTCCGTATAAAACTTATCTAGTGTTAAGGATAATGATGAGTTATTTGGAATTGCTAAAACTTCATCTTCCTTACCCCAATATTTGATTAGGGCTATATTTGCATGAGCTCTTACTTTTGCTTTCAATTACTTCACTCCTTCTGACTTCATTTCTGTAATCCATGTGTTTTTGGCACCATTGGCCAATAATGCTTGTGATACCTTTTTCGCATCTGCTTCGCTTTTCATTAAAGCTATCATACAACCACCAAGGCCACCACCAGTTAATTTAGCGCCTAAGGCACCATTTGCTAGTGCGACACTAACTAACTTATCTAAGGTTTCATTTGAAACTCCAAGTGCCTTTAAATTAGCTTGGACCTTATTCATAATATTTCCTAAGCCGATTTCATCATGGTCATTAAATACTTTTCTAGCATCGATTACTAATTGTCCTAAGTCACTAACATACATTTTACCTTTTTCATCGCGATCAACAAAGTCTTTTACTGACGAAACTGCGAATTTAGTGTTGCCTTTCTCACCAGTATCAGCTACTAGTAGATAAGCATCAAGGTTAAAATCAAATTGTTCAAAGGCTTGACCTTTAATATAATATAAAGGTTTTTCTAATACAACAATTGATGCATCAAGTCCACTTGGATTACCGTGGACAATTTTTTCTGAGATTGATACTAAGTCTAATAATTCTTCATCACTTAAAGCTTGATCAAAGTAGGCATAAAGCGCACGAGCTGTAGCGGCTGCGACAGCGGCACTTGACCCCATACCTCTTTCAGCTGGGATTGTTGATTCAATTTCAATATCAAAATTATTTAATTCTTGTTTTAATCTTTTCATTATTTCTTTTATTAATTCAACTAAACCAATTAGTGACTCGGGAGCCAGCATTAAATCACCAGTGTAATTGAAACATTTTAACTGGCAGCTACCGACACTTTCACTAATTTTAGTTGTTATAAGTGCACTTGGAAAAGGAATCGCGATTGCTGGTTCACCATAAACAACTGAGTGTTCACCTAGCAATATGATTTTTCCAAATGATTTTCCTTCGACTGTTCGCATACTATTTTACCAATAATGTCATGATAAATGGTGCTGCATACAATGTCATAAATTGAATTCCGTAGTTAACACCCTTTTTATTTAAGGTACCACAGACAATTCCGATTAGAACGACACCGAAGATATTGATTAATCCTGCATCCATATAAGCTAATAGGAAAATAAATGAAATGAATAAACCTAAGATTGCTTCATGAGGAATTTTTGTTAAGACGAGTTTTGTCATCTTGCTAGCATAGCGATTAATAATAAAGTAAGTCAATGCTACAGCAATTAAGCCACCGACAAAGATTGCGAGTGGAAATTGCCAACCAGATAATAAATGGTGAATATTATTTTCTAATGTATAAACTGGTGGTGCATTATATAGTGCTCCCCCAGGTCCAATCGATGATGGCGATAATGGAATACCAATCGCGACAATTGGAATGATAATTCCAGCTAAGTAAGTCGCTTGCGCAACTGCACTCATAGTTGTTATTGTTGATTCTGCTTTTTTAATTGGATCTTTAATTTTATTGTTTAATGTTTCTCCAAATAAAATCGTTAAACCGACAGGACTTAAAACAAATAAGAAACTTGATAAAAATGCTCCAATCGAAGCTTTTTTCATTTCATCCTTAGATACGATCTTAAATGGGTTTAATGTTTTCGCTAAACTTGAATCACTTGGAATTGAAATTACTTTCTTCTCAGTTGTTAATACTTGGGCACGTTTATCTTTATTAAGTAGATCTAATAATGAGATTAAAAGTGGTCCAATAGTAATACCTAGGAAGAATGAAGTAGTTATATTAACTCCTTCTGGTACGACGCCAAGTCCCCAATATAGGTGTCTTAAGGCCATAAATAGGATTGCAAGTGGCACAATTGAGATTAGCGATAATAGCTTATACTTAGAAATTAGCGATAAAAAGATCGCTCCTAAGAATAATAGCATCGGTGCAAACTTAGTTAAAGTTGGACCAAATGGTGCTAGTAAACTTGCTAAGACTAAAGCTAGTGGCATTGAGATAAGGACTCCGATTAGTGAGCCAACTGCCATTTTTTTAATTACTAAGGCTGATTTGCCTTCTTCTTTTAATAGTAATGATGATTCCATCATTGGACTTGACATAACTCCACCTGGAAGACCAACTAGAGCTGTTGGTATTGCATTAGTTAAGTTTAATGTCACAATTGCTGCGATAAAAAATGTTAAGACAACAATCGGTTCGAAGCCAGATAAGATTATTACTAACGTTATCGGCATTAATACAGATGTTTCATCAGTTCCAGGGATAAAACCTATAAATGTGTAGATGATTACAGCAGCTAGTGCCATTAAAACCATCTGGATAATAATATCAAATGACATAAAATGCTCCTATTCTTTCTCTTGGTC
Organism: Erysipelothrix sp.; assembly: GCA_012735275.1. GTDB lineage: Bacteria > Bacillota_I > Bacilli_A > Erysipelotrichales > Erysipelotrichaceae > JAAZDN01. The sequence continues at coordinate 34,823 of JAAYHR010000013.1, read as the reverse complement.
TTTGAAAACTCGTTTTGGTTTAATCAGAAACGCTGATATTAAAAAACCTACAACAGCACCGGTTAATCCAAAAAACAGCCCGATAGTTTTATCATGACTTGGTGCTATAAAATACATTCCCATTGTTGTTACAACAGAAATTACTACTGAAAGAACTAGTGATTTAATGGAAACAACATCGCCCCATATTTCAAACATTTCATTATTCTTCATACTCTCTCCTTCTCACAGTTAAACATAATAGCCCCTTGACTATTATCTTTAATTATTAATTATATTTTTTAATCCCCTAATAACGCCAATACATTATACCAAATTTTCTAAAATTTACACTTATTTAATAAATTTGAAATTTAATAAAAAAGAATACTAGCTAATTTGCTAGTATTCAATTATTTACGAATTAAGTTTTTTAGGATCTTATAAGTAATCCAACTAATGCTGATAATTAATAAGAGAAGAATGATTTTATAGGTTAGGCCAATTCCAATTGATTTATCTAATATGATATCTTTTTCAAATATAACTTCATCTTGATAAGTGAATATATCCTTACCAATTACTTGACCTTTTTGAAGTGGCGCCTTTAAATCTTCTTGATAAACACTTTCAAAACTTATTTCTTCTAGGTTAATCTTATCGTTAATAGCTGCTTCAAGATTAACATTATGTTTTAGTTTGACTGGTTGTAATCGCCATTTAACTTTCACTTGATTACTTACCTCAGTTTGACTCAGGTCTTTGATATGATAATTATCAAAGAGGTAGTTATAAACTTTAACGGCATCATTTACCGCATATGAAGTAAGATTTGGACCTGTTTTAGCACCAGTTGTAATCAATATGTAAGATAAATCCTCATTACCTGCATAACTAGATAAGGCTCTTTGAGCGGCTACGGTATAGCCAGACTTTGCTCCATACATATAATTAAAGTTAAGATCCTTGGCTTGCGTTAGTGATTTGTTTTCAATTTGTAACTTTGGGTTATTAATAAAGTTATAAGTTTCCATACCATAGACATCGCTAAAGACTTCATTTTTTAGCGCATACTTAACTAACTTTAAAAGATCTTCAAGACTAGTATATTGTGTTTTATCATCAAGTCCAAAGATATTAACAATATTAGTATTATCCATACCAATCTCAGTTGCCTTAGCATTCATAGCTTTTACAAGCGCTGCTTGATCTGCAAAGATGAAATCAGATAGAACCGCAATTGCATCCGATCCTGAAGGTAGTATGATGGCATATAATAATTCTTTGACACTTAACTTTTGTCCCACAAATAGACTAGCTTTTGAAGCTTCGATGGGAACCTTATTTAAAGATGTGGCTTGAACAATAACTTCTTGATCTAAAGGTATTTCCGCTAAGGAATCAATGATCGTTATTGTTGTTAAGACTTTATTAATTGAAGCCGCTTGTAATCTAATATCCGCGTCTTTACTAGCAAGCACTTGATCTGATTCATAATTATAAACAATATAGTTTTTACTAAAGAGATTTAAAGCATCAATCTCATTATTTAATGGTTGATTATTTGGCAAGATAAATAGTAGTGATAGAACAATTGATAGAATTTTTAGCATATTAACCCCTTTGTATAATCTTAGCATATTTTAACTTTTTGTATTTGTGAGATTCACCTGAATAAATCACTTAAGTTCTTGTTTATTGTTGAGATTGGGCGTATTCTTAACTGGACATTTTTGTTAAAGGAGAGCTTATGTACAAGAAAAAAGATATTTACAATTTGCTTTATATATTTATATTTTTAGTTATCGCATCGATTGGCTTAAACAATTCACTAGGGATTAGTGCCGGAGCGTTTAAACCACCAATCTTTTATACATCAGTTTCAGGATTAATTTGCTTCATTTATTTCCTATTAGCATTTATTAATGGGATTACTTATTTAATTAAGCAAGAAACCCTACCTGATTCAATCTTTCTTTTCCCACGTTTTAAGGGAGCTGTAACGATTGCGATTTTAGTAACGATGTTAGTTTATCATTTCCTAGTTTATGAAGGACCAGTCTTATCGGTTGATACTGATATTTACAATTTAATTACGCATTACTTTGTTCCATGCTTAGTAATTCTTCACTGGTTAGTTTTTGATAAGAAGGGAATTTATCAAAAACTTGATCCAATCTTTTGGACCGTAATTCCAATTACTTACTTTTCATGGGCTAATGTGGTTGCCTTATTTAATACTGAGGTACCATATTGGGATGGCGATTTCTATCCATATAACTTTATCGACTTAACTAAACATGACTTATCTAAGGTTATCTTTACTGTCATTCTTTTAATCGCTTTATTTATTGTCCTGGGATATGGTGTTTATAAACTTGATCAAAAATTAGCTAAGCAACATTTACAAGCGTAATTATTTACGCTTTTTTTATAATCATAATATTATATAGTCCGCAAAATATTTGCTATAATCATATATCGGAAAGAGGAGATAGCAATGAGCAATAATTTTTGGAAAGATTTAGAGAAACCTTTTTACATACTTGCCCCAATGGAAGATGTGACAGATATTGTTTTTCGTCATGTAATTGCTGAAGCAGCTGCTCCTGATGTTTACTTTACTGAATTTACTAATGCCGCATCATATTCACATGCTGTTGGTAAGGAAGCCTTAAGAGGTCGCTTACTTAAATCGGATGATGAACATCCAATTGTCGCCCATATTTGGGGTGATGAGGTTAGTGACTTTGAAAACATTAGTCATGGTGTTAAAGAAATGGGCTATGCTGGTATTGATATTAATATGGGTTGCCCGGCTCCTAATGTATTTAAACATGGACGTGGTGCTGGTTTAACTTTAAGATTTGATGTTGCTGCTGACTTAATTTCGGCTGCAAAAGTTTCTGGACTACCAGTGAGTGTTAAAACAAGACTTGGCCATGCTAAAGTATCTGAATATAAAGAATGGATTAGCCACTTACTCAAACAAGATATTGCAAACTTATCAGTTCACTTAAGAACAAAAGTTGAAATGTCCAAGGCTGATCCCCATTATGAACTAATCCCAGATATCTTAGCTCTGAGAGATGAGTTGGCTCCTGACACACTAATTACAATTAATGGTGATATTCTCACTTACACTGATGGTCAAAAAATGGTTGAAGAGTTTGGTGTTGATGGAATTATGATTGGACGCGGTGTCTTTAGAAATCCTTTCGCTTTTGAAAAGATTGAAAAAGAACATAGCCATATCGAACTTATTAATCTTTTAAAACGCCACTTAGACTTATATGATCACTACACGAGTATTGAGCCAAGTTTAAGTAAACCCCTACACCGTTTCTTTAAAATCTATATTAAAGAATTTAAAGGTGCCTTTGATTTAAGAGTTGAATTAATGCAAACTAAAACAACTGATGATGTCAGAGCTGTCTTAGCTAAGTTTGAAGCCAGTGATTACTATAAAGAATTAAAAAACGCTTAGATAATTTTATCGTAAGCGTTTCTTTTATTTCCATCACTTAATTCAATTATTCCACAATACTTAAAGCCAGATGAAAGTAAATAATTTATCATGACTAAGTTATCTTCGTGGGTATCAATTCTAATTTGCTTAACATTTTGCCTTAAGATCTGCTCCATAGCAGCACTTAGGGTCTTTTTAGCGAAGCCTTGACCTTTATAGGCAGAACTTACTGCAATTCGATGAATTGTTGCGTAGTCGCTATCTAAAGACCAATTACCATCAATTGTGGCATAGGTTGGCTCAGGCCGTAGTGAAATCATTAAGGTTGCGACAATATTTTCAGAAGACTCATAAACATATGACTCATTATTTGAAATATCATGCGCGATTGTTTCAGCATTTGGATAACCATTTTGCCACTGATCAATACCAGCTTCTTTAAAGTAGACTTTCGCCTCATCAATGATTTCCATAATCCTTACAATATCAGAACTTACAGCTAGTCTTAACATGTTACTTCTTAACTAGTGCGTCTCTAATTTCTTTTAGAAGTGCAACTTCTTCACGGTCTAATTCTACTTCTTCCGTTACTTCTTCTGCTTTTCTCGAGAATTTATTAATTACACGAACGACAATAAATAAGATGAAAGCAATAATCAAGAAGTTAGCGATAGCGTTTAAGAATAAACCTGGTCTAATTTCTGACTCATTTAATACAACAACCCATTTCGAGAAGTCTAATCCGATGACCGCTCCAACTAATGGCATAAAGATATCCTTTACTAATGAGTTAATAATTGCTGAGAATGTTCCTCCCATAATAACCCCAATTGCTAAATCAAGAACACTACCTCTTGAGATAAACTCTTTAAATTCTTTTAACATATATTATTTACCTTTCTTAGCGGTAATTTCCGCCTTCTACATTTAAGTACTCTTCTAAACTTAAATTCGAACTATAGATGTCACTAGCGCGTGGACCAATATAGCGTAAATGCCATGGTTCATGCATATAGCCGGTTATAGCTTCTTTGCCTTTTGGATATCTAACAATAAAGCCAAACTTATGGGCATTATCTTTTATCCATGCAGCTTCGGCTGCCCCTTCAACTAAGGCTCCATTCTTGTGCTTTAAATCGAAGGTTAATCCGGTTTGATGTTCTGAATGTCCAGGTCTTGCCGAATAAGTATCGGCTGCGGCTTGTCCATCTTTAGCCTTATAATTCTCATACAATTGCTTTTGATAAGCATAATTCCTAAAACCACTATACCCATTTTGGATATCAAATTCAAGTGATTGCATCTCATTTATCATTTTAACTAAGGCGGCCTTTGCCGTTGGATCTTCGCCACTAGCGAAATTACTTGGTATGCCATACTTCTTGTTAACGATTAAGATGCCATCAACATAAGTTGGCTTGACTTCATTCACTGGTGGTTTTGGCGGCTGACTTGGCGCTTCTGGATCAGGTTTAGCGACAACTGGTGGGACAAACTTCTCTTTAACAATAACTTCAAGTGTTTCCTCACTACAGTTTTCATAAACATCACAAGCTGTAATTAAAATTTGATAAGTACCAGGAACTTTAACATCAAGCTTACTATCATCAAATTGAACTTCATACTCACTAAGATCAGAGCTAGTAATATAATCAAGAACATCGATTTTATCACCGACATCAATCGTTAACTGATTAGTTTTTAGTTCAATTTTTGGAGCACTTGTATCAACAATCGCTAGGTTGATTGTTTGAGTGTATTTCCACAACTTGGATGCATAATTTATATTTATCGGATAGTTTCCAACTAAAATATTTCCACGGAAATCTTTCTCTAAGTTTGAGATATCATAATCAAATGTTTTAATCGACTCTAAATCTGACTCATCAAATAAATCTTCAGCTTTTAATTCGATACTTTCACCATACTCAAAAGAATAATTATCTACTGCTACTTGTGGTTTTAAAATACCTTTAATTAGAAAGCTTGCACCATACGATAGCAGCACTAATAAGAGGATGATTAACCACTTGTTTAAACGAACTTTAATGTTATACCCCCTGACTATATATATACTATACAATAAACTTAAGTAAATATATATTGCATGTATTAGATATTTTAAGAAAAAACTTATTTAATAAATATTTGTTACATGAATGTTTCAAACATATGTAAAAATTTTCATTTAGTGTAAAAGAATTGTAATTTTCCGTTTCAACTGTTATACTCAATGTTACGTAAAGATATTGTATATCTATTAATATATAATATCTTGATAGTATCATATTCTGGTAATTATATGATTAAGAAAGGAGATTTTTTTATGAGTGAGACAATCGTTCGAGTAAAGGATCTAAAAAAGTATTATAGAACGGCATCCAAGACATTTTTAAGTGATGAAAAATTTGTAAAGGCTAACGATGGCATTACATTAGATATTAAAAAAGGAGAAACCTTAGGTTTAGTAGGTGAATCAGGTTCTGGTAAATCTACATTAGGTAAAGTATTACTACAGTTATATAGCCAAACAGATGGTTCAACATACTACTACGGTAGAACTATTGAGGAAATAGCACCAAACTATGTGTTTAAAACTATTAAATCATTAGAAAAAGATGTTAAGTCTTTAGAGTCTAATCGAATTGAACGTCGTAAACTAAAAGCTCAATTAGAGAAAGCTGATAATGAAGCTGATATTAAAAAAGCTCAAGCTGCCTTTGATAAAGCCGATAAAAAAATCGACGAGTTCTTTGATACTACAGCGAAAATATTCGGTGGATTAGTATTCTCTGAAGATTTATCAGAAACTTCAAAATATGTTAAAAAATGGTATGAAGTTAAAGGAGCAATTATTGCAAATCAAAAATCTTTAAGATTAGATGAGCTAACAGTTGACGCTTTAACAGAAAATAATGATACGCAAAGTCGTCGTTTTACTAAAGCACAAGAAGGTATTAAGAAAGCTAATGAGAAATTAGCAACGCTTAATGCTGAGCTTGAAAGAATCGACAAAAACTTAGCGGACATCCGCTTAACAGCTAAAGATAACGAAAAATATGAACGTTATGAAGCACGTCGTGACTCAGGTATCGACTTAACAAGATTAACTAATGAAGAAGTAAGAAACTTAAGAACTGATTTACAAATCATCTTCCAAGACCCTTACTCATCATTAAACCCAAGAATGACAGTTGCACAAATCATTGGTGAAGCTTTAGTTGTTCATGGTATGTATGCAAAAAATACACAAAAATTAACTGACTACATTGGAGAAGTAATGGAAGAATCTGGCTTACCAGCTAAAATGATGCACCGTTACCCACACCAATTCTCAGGTGGACAAAGACAACGTGTTGGTATCGCTCGTGCACTTGCAGTTAACCCAAGATTTATTGTTGCAGATGAGGCTGTTTCAGCTTTAGACGTTTCAATCCAATCACAAATTATTGATTTATTAAAAGATTTAAAAGAAGAACGTGATTTAACTTACTTATTTATTTCACATGACTTAGGTGTTGTTAGATTCATCTCTGATCGAATCGCTGTTATGTACGGTGGACACTTAGTTGAACTTGCATCGACAAAAGAAATCTTCGAAAACCCAATTCACCCATATACTAAGCAATTATTACGTGCAATTCCACGTATGAGTAATGATGAATTAGAATTCGCAAATGATTCAGATGTTAAAGTTGAATTCCCTTCATTTGAAGCAAAACGTGTTGCTGATACTGAATGGGTAGAAGTAAAACCAGATCACTTTGTCGCTTGTAGTACTTCAGAAGGGAAAGTGAACTAAATGAAACTATTAGAAGTAAAAAACTTATACACTCAGTTTAATACTGACGCTGGTGTTGTTAAAGCAGTAGATGGCGTTAGCTTCTCTGTTGAAGCAGGAAAAACAATCGGTATCGTTGGAGAATCAGGATCAGGTAAAAGTGTTACTGCAATGTCAGTCATTCGTTTACTAGACTACCCTGGAGAAGTAAAATCAGGAGAAGTATTCTATAAAGGAAAAGACTTAACTAAAGCTAGTGAAGCAGAAATGCGCGCTATCCGTGGTAACGAAATCTCAGTAATCTTCCAAGAGCCAATGACTTCATTAAACCCAGTATTTACAATTAAATCTCAGTTAAATGAAGCAATTATTTTACACCAAAAAATCTCTGTTAAAGAAGCAACTGAAATTTCATTAAACATGTTAAAATCAGTTAAGATTGAAAATGCTGAAGAAGTATTAGATTACTACCCTCACCAATTATCAGGTGGTATGCGCCAACGTGTTATGATCGCAATGTCATTAGCATGTAAGCCAGACATCTTAATTGCCGATGAGCCTACTACAGCATTAGACGTTATCATTCAAGCTGAAATCTTAAAATTAATGAATGATCTAAGAACAGATTTAAATACATCAATTATCTTTATCTCACATGACTTAGGTGTAGTTAGCCAGATGGCTGACGATGTTATCGTTATGATCAACGGACGAGTTGTTGAACAATCGCCAATTAAGCAATTGTTTGATAATCCAATTCACCCATATACAAGATCATTAATCTCATCATTCCTACGTACAGATATTGATACTAAAGTTGAAGACTATGTACCATTAGATGAATATGCTAATGTTACAGATAAATATGACTTCAAAAACTTTGAAGAAAACAGAATGGCAGATGCTGACTGGGTAGAAGTTGATCCAGGACACTTTGTAGCTGTTAACTTAAAGAAATAAATTCTAGAGTTTATCCCCAGGGATAAACTCTTTTTTAATGAAAAAAAGAAGTCATCAATGACTTCTAAACTAATAAATAAAATATGTAATTAATAATTGGCAGTAGAACTAGTAAGAGATAAGGACTAATTTTAAAGCCAAATCTTAATACTAGAGCAATCCCTAATAAAACTAATGCTTGAATACTTATCATAGTTGTTAAACTTAAACTAAATAAGACTTTCGCAATTAATACAATTGATGCAATATTAATTCCTTTTAATGCATACTGAATCCAGGCAATCTTAGTCATCCGCTCCTTAATTGGCATTAGTAACATCATAATTAAGAAGGATGGAAGAAAGATACCAAGGGTTGCGACAAGTCCACCTATTGGACCACCAAGAAAGACCCCAACAGCTGTAGCACTGGTAAAGACGGGACCTGGAGTAATCTCACCAATCAAAAAGGCATTTACTATATCTTGTTGGCTCATATACTTTAAGAAAGAAGTCTCAAGATAACTTAGTAATACATAACCACTTCCATAGAGTGTTGCCCCTATCTTTAAGAAAAGCGTAAAGATCATCAGGGTAGAAATTGGCTCCACTACTAAGACTTGTTTTTTATAGAAAAAGTGAAAGATAAATCCAAGTGCAAAAACTAAGAGTAAACTTAACTCACTAAGACCAAGTGCCAATAAAAGACAGCCAATTATAAATAAGACTTTTTGACTAGATGTTTTAATTCCTGATCTAAAGAAGCGATAAAAGACTTGGCCAATCATAATCAGTAAAACTGGTGTCATACCATCTAATAAGACTTGAACCCAAGCTTCAGAAATCCAACTTACAAAAAACATACTAATAATCATTACTATGGATATTGATGGAAGCATAAAGGATAAACCAGCTTTGATTAATCCGGGGATACCATCAATATAATAGCCAACGCCTAAGACCATTTCCGATGAGTTGGGACCTGGAATAAGATTAGTTAAACTATTTAGAGCTGCAAAATCTTCTTGGCTTAACCACTGATTCTTTACTACCGCTTCTTCTTGCAACATGGCAATATGGGCAGCTGGACCACCAAAGGCCGTAAAGCCTAATTTTATAAATGTTTTTATCATACTATTACCTCTCGCACATTATAACATAGGTCAACAACCTAGCGCATTGATTGCATTGAACAAATAAAAAAACCTCGAAATGAGGTTTTAATATGTTAACTGTAGTTTTCGCTCCCAAAGGATCTTGGTCCCAATAAAGAGGAGAACAATAAAGGCTAATCTAAAGGCAGTGATATATAGTAAATCAGCGTCTGCAACTGTATTGTATACAAAATTCGAATAGAATAAATCATAAAGATAAATATCAAACATCGATCTTTCAATATACTCAATACCGAAGTACACAATTGTAATAATTATCATTGCGATCGCACCACGGTATTTTTGAACTAGTGATGAGTTCGCAAGTGCCCCTGCGAAAATTACTGTTAAAGACATTACAATTAAGTAGAGTATCCGATTTATGTAGCTAAATATCATATAAAACATATTTCTTAAATTAGAAAACATATATTTAAACTTTTCACTCATAATATCACTAACTGTATAAAAATTGTCATTTGAAACAATCAGCTGGAAAACTGATAGTGTCAAATAATAAAATGAATAAACTACAACTAGCCAAACTATAACACTTAATACTTTTGAGAACATGATTTGACCTGATGAAATCGGCAATGTAAATAATTCATAACCTTTCTCATTATAGATACTATTGTATAAAGATCTTACTATTGCTAGTCCTGAAAATATAAATATACAGACAAAAGTTGCGATTGACAATAACCATGAGGCTTGAAATATAACCGGAGTTTTCATTTCATCAAAATAGGAATCCGATGAACCCAGTAAGTCTGGAAAATTTAGTAGAATTCCAAGGACTAAGACCATTAATATAATCGGCGTGAAATAGTTTGCGTTTTCTTTAAAGTCTTTTTTGAATAAAGTTAATAACATAATATCCTCCTTTTAATCAGTAATCTGTAGTTTATTGTTCCAAAGCCAAAGTGTTCCTAAGGCTAGGACAATATCAAATACTAACCTAATGCCCGTAAGATATACTATTTTACAATCTGGAAAATAACTTAGTAAATGGTAGTAACTAGGATAATTGATTGCTTCAGACCAATTAATCTGAACTAGTAAGTTGTCAATAATTAATAACTCAGATTGCAGGACAATGATAAAGACAAATGCAACTATCACAGCGACAATAAATGATCGATATTTTTGTACATATTTAGAATAAACAAATGCCCCTGCAAACATGATCGTTAAGCAAATACCTAATCCAAATAAGAATGTATTAAAACTAACTAGTGTAAAGAGTTTCAGCTCATAGAATGATGAGAATATTTCTTTAATCGGCTCAACCAAATTAACCCAGTTAAAATCAAGGCTATAGAAAAATAAGTTGTTGAAGGCGAAATAATAAGAAATAAGTACAACTGCTAACCAGATAATTGTTGAGACTAATTTAGAAACTAATATTTCCCAAGAGTTAACTGGTAAGGTAAATAACTCATAACCTCTTTCATTATAGATATTCTGATATAAGACTTTTAGGACAGCGAAAGCTGAAAGTCCTATTAGCGCGAAACGCAGAACCATAACTAGAATCCATATTATCTCAGTAACCGATTCAAAGTGATCATATCTCAGACCTCTCCTTTCAATATAACTATGGAGTAAATCAGGAAAGATAGATAATACTGTTAATGATAATGAAAGTAATATTATAGGAATAAAGTATTTTGCTGAGTCTTTAAGGTCCTTTTTTATTAAATTAATTACCATCGGAATTCCTCCCTAAATATCTGATCAATACTCATGTTTCTTTCATCACGTAAGTTGTCACAGTTTTCATGAAGAATTATTTCACCATCATTAATGAAGATAACTTCGTCTAAGATGGATTCGATGTCGGAAATAATATGAGTTGATATTAAGAGTAAAGCGTCATTTGTATAGTTATTGATGATTGTTTCTAAGATTGAATCACGTGATGCTGGATCCACTCCGGCAATTGGTTCATCAAAAATATACACTTTCGCATTACGTGATAGAGTAAGCGCCAATTGGAATTTCTCTTTCATCCCTTTTGACATTTTTCCTAAAGGTTTATCTAATGGTAATTTTAATTTAGCAAATAATTCTAAGAATCTAGCTTCTTCAAAGTTACTATAGAGCGCCTTATATTGCTTAATAGCTTTATGGCCCGTTAAAGATGAATCAAGATTAATAACATCTGGTTGATAAGATACTATTTCTTTGGTTACTTTTGAAACTTTGTGGCCATCGATTAAAATTTCACCTTCATAGCTCATAATCAAACCAACTAGCATCTTAATTAAACTTGTTTTACCGGCACCATTAGGACCACATAAACCAATGACTTTTTTATCACTTAAGTTTAAACTAACATTGTTGATAACCTTACTTCTACCGTAAGCCATGTTTAAATTTTTAACTTCAATTATATTATTCATCTGAGTCCTCCCATTCTACTTTCAATAAGTTGATAACCTCTTCTACTTGCATATTTAAATTTTTAACGCTTGTAATATATTCCTTTGTTGAAGTTTTTGATATTTGATCTTTTAATCCACTTATCAATGCTTGATCATTGGAAACAAACTTTCCATTAGTACGATCAGTATAGATTAGCTCACGAGCTTCTAAATCAGCAAGAGCTCTAACTACTGTATTAGGATTAACCTTAAACTCTAAAGCTAACTCTCTAATCGATGATAATTTACTTGCACGCTCTAGTACACCCGATGCAATCTCATATTCAAAGTAATTAATGATTTGACGATAAATCGGAGTTGCATTATCTTTTATTTTCACGCTAAGTCTCCTCTCTGTGTTACTTACATAATATAGTGATACAACTTTAATGTCAATCAAGTATTTGTGACATTTCTGTAATACAAAAAAAGGTCTTAATCAGAATTTGATTAAGACCTTTTACATTTTACTTAACATTTGTTTTTAAAACTTCGAAACCTAATTTATCAATTGATGATTTGATATCTTCGATTGATACACTTGCTTCATCAAAGTCTAACTTAACTTTACTTGAGTTAAATAAGATTTTTGCACTGTCACTATCGACACCTTCTAATTGCTTAAGTGCACCTTCAATTTTTGCGACACATGATGGGCATGTTAAAGTTTCTAATTGTAATGTTGCTGATTTCATATAACTCCTCCTTCTGATAATTACATATTAACATGGAGTAAAAAGCTATTCATTGACATCTATCAAGTTTTCTAATAAGTTATCAAATACGGCTAAGGATTGACTCATAGCTTGGATATCTTGCTTTAAGATATCACTTTTATTAAAGATTCCCCCAGCTGATCCAATATGTGAATAACCGCCGGCAAAGTGTTCTAAGAGATTACTCTCATTAACGCCACCGACTGCCATTATATTTATATGGCCAAGTGGTTCAATAACTTTTTTGGCATATGTCTTGGATAATTCATTAGCTGGAAATACTTTTATAATTTGAGCACCGAGTTGATGTTGCTGATAGATTTCACTTGGACTATAAGCGCCTGGTACTGCGATTACATCGTGTTCTAAGCAATAATCAATCATTTCCTTACTCATTGTGACTGGAGATAAAACAAAGCGAGCACCAGCCTTAATCGCTGCTTGTAGGTCTTCAAGACTTAGCACAGTTCCGGCACCAATATTTAATTGATCACGATACTTAGTATTTAAAGCAGCAATAATTTCTAATGCCTTTGGACTATTTAGCGTTACTTCAATATTTTTAATATGTTTTGATGTTAATAATACTTGGGCGACACTATCGACTTCTTGTAAACTGTATCCTCTAAGGATAATGGTAATTTTAGAGAATTTCATAATTCCTCCTTATTACAGTCAATATACCATAGTTAGCTAATCTTATAAACCTAATCTTAAACTTTATTTGAATATTTTAAGAGGCGCATTCCATTTAAGATAACAACTAAGATTGAGGCTTCATGCACTAACATTCCAATTGTCATATTCATCCAAGATGAGAAGATCAGACTAAATAAGAGGACAAAGACCACTCCAACTGCGATTAAAATATTTTGAATCATATTAGCTCTAGTTGCCTTCGTTAATCCAAGTGCATGTGGTAAGCGTGACATATCTGAATTCATTAAAACCACATCAGATGTTTCAATCGCAACATCAGTACCTGATCCCATCGCAATTCCAATATGAGCTAGCGCAAGGGACGGACTATCATTAACACCATCACCGACAAAGGCAACTATTTCTCCTTGCTCAATTAAGTCTTTTACATAAGCTGACTTATCTTCTGGTAGCATATTACCATAGGCACTAGTAAGGTTTAATTGCTTGGAAACGAGATCTACGGTCCCTTGATTATCACCTGATAACATCACTAAGTTTTTAACTCCAAGTTTTCTAAGTTGATCTAAGTCAGCTTTGATATTCTCACGAATCGTATCTTTAATGCCCATCATTAATTCAACATGACCATCAATAGCAATTATTACAATTGAATTACCTTCATTTTCTAATCGTTTAATATCTACTTTGATATTATCGGTAAGTTTAATTCGCTCGGCTGCGATTATTGATGGATTACCAACTACTACTCGTTTGTTTTTAACTTCTGCAATAATTCCGCCACCCTTGACAACTTCGGTATTGCTTACTTCTAAGTATTGATCAAGTTGGATTTCTTCAATAATAGCGTTGGCTAAAGGATGATCTGATTCACGCTCAATACTTGCTAAAAAGCTGAGGGCTTCTTCTTGATTATCTCCATAGTAGATTGTCTCAGATACTTTTGGCTTACCAATAGTTAGCGTTCCGGTCTTGTCAAAGACAATTGTATCAACACGTGAGAAGTCACTAATAACTTCACTACCTTTTAAAAGTACTCCATGACGGGCACCATTTCCAATACCCGCAACATTAGATACTGGAACACCAATAACAAGAGCACCAGGACATCCGAGTACTAAAATCGTTATCGCCAGCTCAATATCTCTAAAGATTAAGTAAACAATCAGTGCTAAAACTAAGACGAATGGCGTATAGTATTTTGAGAACTTATCAATAAATCTTTCGGCTTCTGATTTTGAGTCTTGGGCTTCTTCAACTAACTCAATAATTTTTCCAAAGGTTGTATCTTCTCCAACGCGCTCGGCCATGATTTGTAAGGTTCCATTATCAAGAATAGTTCCGGCATAAACACTTAATCCAACTTCCTTACTAACAGGTAGTGATTCACCTGTAATTGAAGCTTCATTAATTGAACCTTCGCCAAGGATAACTTTTCCATCGACAGGAATCTTCGCTCCCGTTTTTACAAGTAAAGTATCTCCGATCTCCACATCATCAATATCAATCTCGACAAATTCACCATCAGCCATTAATTTTAGGGCTGTATCGGGTGCCATTTCTGTTAACTCTTTAATTGCTTTACGAGTTTTATTTAAAGTTCTTTGTTCCAGGTAAGCTCCAAATAAAAATAAGAAGGTGACAATTGCTGACTCTTCAAAGTTATTAATAATAAATGCCCCTGCAACAGCAATCGTTACTAAGACATCAATCGAGACTACCTTTACCTTTAAAGCTTGATAAGCTTGCAGAGCGATTGGTAGTAATCCGATAATTGAAGCGATTATTAAACCAAGTTCAAATACCATTTCATTATTTAAGACAAATAATGCGAAGAAAGCGATGATGATTAAAAAACCACTAACTTTCATTATATTGTTTTTGTTTCTAAATATTAATCTTTGCATATAAATCTCTCCTAATCTGCTTCTATCTTAGAGCATTTATTTGCTTTAAACATTGACTATGGTCAAGTTATTCATAATTAGTAACGCTTTGTATTTTTGGAGTTAAACTATGCTATACTATTTGAAGTGAGGGGATTATATGAAGAAGTATTCAATTAAACAGGTTTTATATTTTGCTTTAGCAATTACTCTGCTTTCCGCATCCGCAGCATTTCAAATGCAACTTAATATTGGTATGGGACCATGGGATGGACTTGGAAAAAGTATCTCAAGTGTTAGTGGTTTAAAAGTTGGAAATGCCGCAATCTTGATGTCACTTACATGTGTTTTAATTCAATTAGTAATCTTAAAAAAGGAATTTAGAATTAGTAATATATTAACCTTAGCTGTTGGCTTTATAAATGGGAAAATAATTAACCTATTCTATTATGGAGTTTTTGATAAAATGGTTATTAATTCTTATGTAGTTAAATTCTTGCTCTTTATATTATCAATTGCACTGATCGCCTTTTTCGTTTCAATGATTCAAACTGCTGATTTTATTAACCTACCATTAGAAGGTCTTTGTGAGACATTAGCAGATAAGGGTTTTGGAAAGTTCTCCACAATTAGACAGACTGTTGATATATTAGCAATAATTTCTATTCTAATAATTACCTTTGTTTGGAATGTACCAATTACCTTAAGAGAGGGAACAATCATCTCGATGATTGTATTTGGTCCACTACTGGGCTTCTATATCCCAATTCAACAAAGCTTTGTTGAAAAGTTTTCGATCATTAAAAAATAATTCTAGTAACGAGAATAAAAACATTCTCGTTTTTTATTACTTTCTTATCGCCACTAGACCTGGATATGTAGTATAATAATGTAAATTATGAGGAGGATTTCATGAAAATATTGAAAAGAAATGAAGTAGATGTAAATACCACTTGGAATTTACAAGACCTATTTAAAAGTGATGAATTATACTACCAAGAGTTAAGTGATTTAGAAGTTTCTGTTACAACTTTTGCTGATACATATAAAGACAAAATTAGTGATGCTAAAACAGCGGTTGCTGCCCTATTAGAGTATTCAAAATTAAATGAGCGAATTACCCAAGCAAGTGCTTATGCTTCTTTACATATGAGTGAAGATTCATCAAACAGTCTTGCTATGGAAAGAAATGGCAAGTTCTCAATGGTAATGAGTCAATTATCGCCAAAGTTAACTTTCTTATCGCAAGCATTAAAGAGTTTAGATGAAGCGGTATTAAAAGAAGTTGGACAATTAGATCCTGAACTAGCTAATACTGTGACTAAGACATTAAGAGAGAAAGCACATACACTTGATCCAAAAGTTGAGGATGCACTAAGTGAGTTAAGCCCAACTTTAAATTCTGCTTACTCAACTTACAACATGCATAAGTTAGCTGACATGAAGTTTGAAGATTTAGTCGTTGATGGTAAAACCATTCCAATGACTTTTGGATACTTTGAAGATGAGTTAATGTTTGAGGAAGATTTAAATGTTCGTCGTGCAGCTTTTGATGCTTTCCACAAACGTTTAGGTGAATCACAAAATACAGTTGCATCAATCTATACCGCACATATCTTAAAAGAGAAAGCGATGGCTAAATTAAAAGGCTTTGATTCAACTATTGATTACTTATTATTTGATCAAGAAGTATCACGCGATATGTATGATCGTCAAATTGATTTAATTACTGAGCATTTAGCACCGGCGATGCGTAAGTTTGCCGGATTATTAGCAGAGATTCACGGTATCGATAAAATGACTTATTCAGATTTACACTTAGTTGTTGATCCAAGTTTTGAACCTGATTATTCAATTGAAGAATCTAAAGCACAATTATTAGAAGGTTTAAGTGTTTTAGGTGATGATTATTTAGATATGATTAATAAGGCTTTCGATGATCGTTGGATCGACTTCCCACAAAATCAAGGTAAATCAACGGGAGCATTTTGTAGCTCACCATATGGTAATCACCCATATGTCTTAATCTCTTGGACAAGTAAAATGCGTGAAGTCTTTGTCTTAGCACATGAGTTAGGTCATGCTGGACACTTCTACTTAGCTGGACAAAATCAAAATATTCTAAATGTTAGACCATCACTATACTTCATTGAAGCTCCATCAACAATGAATGAATTATTAATGGCTAATCATTTAAAAGATTCGGCAGATGATAAACGCTTAAAACGTTGGATTCTTTCAACATTAATTTCAAGAACATACTATCATAACTTTGTTACCCATTTAATTGAAGCGGCTTTCCAAAGAGAAGTCTACTTAAAGATTGATCGTAATGAGCCAGTTAACGCTAATGTCTTAAATAAATTATTTAGAGAAACATTAGAGAAGTTCTGGGGTGATGCGGTTGAGATTACTGAAGGTGCGGAACTGACTTGGATGCGCCAACCACACTACTACATGGGCTTATACCCATACACTTATAGTGCTGGATTAACGATTGCGACTGAAGCATCTGAAAAGTTACTTAATGATGAAATTAAGATTGAAGATTGGAAAGAAGTTCTTAAAGCTGGTGGATCAAAATCGCCACTTAAGTTAGCTAAGATGGTTGATGTTGATTTATCAACGGAAGCACCATTAATGAATACAATTAATTATATTGAAAATATGATTGATGAAATCATTGCTTTAACAAAAGAATTATAAAATAATGTTAAATTTTAAAGCCCAGTTCAATTGAACTGGGCTTTCTCTATTTAAGTTTTTAGATTTTTTTAACACTTGTTCTTCGAACCAACTCGGGCTTGAAGACATAGTCTTCTATTTTTTCATTGCCATTGTTGACTGAAGTTAATACTAGTTCAGCGGCTTTCTTACCCAGATCACTTTTGGGGTGATCGACTGATGTTAATTGGGTCGATGACATCTCACTCAAGTAAGAGTTGTCATGACTGACAATTGAAAAGTCGTCTGGGACCTTTAAATCATTTTTCCATATTATTTCTAATAAATCATTCGCAACCTTATCGTTATATGTTACTATTCCAGTTACATTATTTTCCGTGACAAGTTTTGTAACCGATTGGTCCATTAACTCGTTTAATGTTTCTGTTTCATAGACAAGTATATTTTTTGAATTATACTCGACATCATTGTCATAGCATGCATTCATATAACCTTTTAAACGCTCTTTACCTTGCATGTCATCGATTTTAAAGATTCCACCTATGTTTGTATGGTTATTCTCAATTAACTCTAAGGTAGCCATGTAACCGGCATTGTAGTCATCAAGAATAACGGCTGGCATATCAAGTTCAGCGTATGTAGCATTGATCATGACCGTTGGGATTCCACGTTTTTTGAGTTTAAGGTATTCTCCAATATTAGGGTTATATAAAGCACTCTTTGTTGGTTCAACAATAATACCATCAATATCACGATCTAACATCATTTTGAGAGCGCGTTTTTCTAAGTCATGGTTATTATCGGTTGAGGTTAAAATCATTGTATAGCCTTGTTCAGTTAACTCTTTTTCAATTCCGCGAATAATATATGGGAAAATATAATCAGACATGTAAGTGGTAATGACACCAATCTCTTTGCTCTTAAGTTTCTTCTCAGAAACAAATGATCCAAGTCCTTGTTCTTTATAGATTACGCCTTCATTTTCTAGGTTTGATAAAGCTAGTCTAACTGTATGACGGCTCACATCATACTTCTCTTGAAATTGTAGCTCAGTAGGAAGTTTATCTCCCGGTTTCAAAGATTCTTCTTCAATCATTTTCTTGATTTCAAATCTTAAATATTCGTGTTTGTTCATAAAAGTCATACTAAGCTCTCCTTATATTATTTAATTAGTCGATTAAGACAGTTTCTACATCTAGCATATTTGTCCAATCAAGAATTTGATCGACCGTTAATGCTAGTGAGGCAACTGTATGGTGGCCTCCACCATTTTCAATCCAAGAATGAACACCTTGTTTAAAGCCAGGATTAACTTTCCACATCACACGTGCAACTGGTAGATTAGGTGCAGCTTCTTCTGGTGTAAAGGCAGAGATTGAGTTAACTAAGACTTTAAAGTGTGTTCCAAAGTCAGCAATACTTACAGCAACTCCTTCACCTTCAACACCATCAAATACTAAGCGTGCTGGATCAGCTTTATCGCCAATTGATAATGGTGATACAACTAAGCGTGGTTTGTTTGCCGCCAATGTTGGATCAACTTCTAACATATGTGATTGGAGAATTGCTTCTCTTCCACGTGCTAACTCATATGTATAGTCTTCCATAAATCCTGTTTGTTGATTATGACTCATAATTTTTAGGAAACGATCAAGCGCTGCGGTTTTCCAATCACCCTCACCGGCAAATCCATATCCTTCGGCCATTAATCTTTGAACTGCTAAGCCTGGTAATTGATCCATGCCATGAAGATCTTCAAAGTTAGTTGAGAATGCTGTATAGCCGCCTTTTGCTAAGAATTTCTTTAAGGCGATTTCATAAGCTGCTTGTACTTTAACATGTTTTTCCCAAGTTTCCTTGTCGTAATCTCCATATTCAAATTCATACAGTTCTTCATATTCAGAAAAGACACTATTAATTTCTTCTTCACTTACTTCTTTAACAACTTCAACTAAGTCGCCAATGCCATAATAATCGACATACCAACCAAATTGAATTTGTGCTTCAACTTTATCGCCATCAGTAACTGCAACATTACGCATGTTATCTCCAAAGCGGGCAACTTTAATTTTAAAGCCTTCTTCATAAGCAACTGCGACATCCATCCAAGCGGCAATATCAGTTTTGACTTCTACATCATCCCAATATCCTACAATAATCTTATTACGTTTGTCCAGTCTCGCGTTAATATATCCATATTCACGATCACCGTGAGCAGCTTGGTTAAGATTCATAAAGTCCATATCAATTGATTCCCAAGGAATACTTTCATTAAATTGTGTCGCTAAATGCAGTAGTGGTTTTTGCAGTAATTGCGTACCTCTTATCCACATTTTAGCTGGTGAGAAAGTATGCATCCAAGTAATAACTCCAGCAACACTATCATCATAGTTTACTTCCTTCATAAGTTTTGTAATTTCATCGGGAGTAGTTGCTAAACCCTTAAACTCAATTGGGTATGGTAGCGAGAATTTATTTAGCTCACTTGTAATCTTTTCAGCATTACTTCTAACTTGCGCTAATGCTTCTTCACCATATAAATGTTGTGAACCAACGATAAATAGAAACTTTTTATTAATATTATTCATTATTTTTCTCCTTTTGTCCATAATATGAATCTTTTCCGTGTTTTCTTAAGTAATGCTTATCTAATACTGCCTGTGGTAATGGCTCTAAGTTTGGCGTAAGTAATTGACTAAAGTATGCCGTTTTAGCAACTTCCTCAAGGACAACTGCATTATATACAGCCTCACTTGCATTAGGTGCCCAAGTAAAGGGACCATGACCATTTAAGAGAATTCCTGGTACTTGCATTTCATCAAGTCCTAAGTCTCTAAATGTCTCCACAATTACATTTCCGGTTTCTCTTTCATAATCATTATCAATTTCTTCTTTAGTTAAGAATCTAGCGCAAGGAACAGAACCATAGAATGTATCAGCATGGGTTGTTCCATAAGCTGTTAGTGGTTTGCCTGCTTGCGCATAGATCGTTGCCCACTGTGAATGCGTATGGACAATTCCTCCAACTTCAGGAAAGTTCTTATAAATTATGGCGTGCGTTTTTGTATCTGATGATGGGCTTAGTTTACCTTCAACTACATTTCCATCAAAGTCACAAACAACCATATCTTCAACTTTTAACTTATCATAAGCAACACCACTTGGTTTGATAACAAAGACTTCTTGCTCACGGTCAACTCCAGAAACGTTCCCCCAAGTATATTTAATTAAATTTTGTTTAACTAATTCAAGATTAGCTAAGTAAACTTCTTCTTTTAATTTATCTAACATATATCCTCCTATACCAGATTATTTGCAGTTGCTTCGATTACTAAGCCAGCTTGATAGATTTTTACATATTCAGCATAGGCATTAATCTCTGCTTCACTTGGAGTATATGTTCTAACTTTCGCATCTTTGAAGACATAACTATTTAAGTATTCATCCAGTGTCATATCTTTAGCAAAGTTAAGATATTGAGCTAAGATTGCCATACCCCAAGCTCCACCTTCATTTGCTGTTTCCATTAAAGTTACTGGACTCTTAACGGCAGCTGCCACAACTACTTCTGCGACCCCTTCAGTTTTAAAGATACCACCATGACCAACGATTGAATCAATTTCAATCCCTTCATCTCTTAGTATTTCAAGTCCGATACTAAGTGTCGCAAAGGCTGAATCTAAGATTGAACGCATTAAGTTACTTAATGAGAAATTAGCATCTGGCTTTCTAACTAATAGTGGTCGACCGATATTTATTTTAGTAATATTCTCACCGGAGTGATAACCATAAGAGAGAATTCCCTTGAGATCATCATCTGATGATAATGCTGTTTTTAAAAGTTTTGAATAGAGTTCATCATTTGAAATATCATGATCAATCAACTGGCTAAATTCTCTAAAGATGTTAACCCATGAGTTGATTTCACTCGTACAGTTATTGACATGTACCATAGCTACTTGTGATCCCGTTGGTGTAGTAACAATATCAATTTCTGGATAGACTTTTGATAAGTTCTCATCTAAGACGATCATCGCAAAGACGGATGTACCGGCAGAAATGTTTCCAGTGTTTTCAAGAATCGCATTAGTTGCGACCATTCCTGTTCCAGCATCACCTTCAGCGGGAGCTAGTTTGATTCCAGCTTCTAGATCCTCACTTGGATCAATTAATTTTACTGATTCTTTTAATAAAGTTCCAGCTAACTCACCAGCATTTAGGACACTTGGTAGTAAGTCATTTAAATCTTTATCAAGCGAATATTTACTAAATTCTTGATTAAATGTTTTTACCCGTTCACTGTCATAAGTTAATGTTTTTGAATTAATTGGAAACATGCCTGAAGCATCACCAATTCCAATATTTTTATTACCAGTTAACTGCCAAGTTACATAGCCCGCAAGAGTTGTAAAGTAGTCGACATTTTTGACATGACTTTCCTGATTTAGCATTGCTTGATGTAAGTGTGCAATTGACCATCTTTGTGGGATATTATGATTGAGTAATTCAGTTAGATAAACTTCAGACTCTCTTGTCATCGCATTACGCCAGGTTCTAAATGGCACTAATAATTCTTTATTTGAATCAAATGCTAAGTAGCCATGCATCATTGCGGATACACCTATTGCGCCAAAGTATTTTAGTTTTACAGCATATGTATCTAATACTGCTTGCTTCAAGCTGGCATATGATGCTTGAATACCTGACCAGACATCTTCAAGTTTATATGTCCAAACTTCATCAACTAATTGGTTTTCCCAATCAAAGTAGCCAGATGCGATAACTTCTGCATTTGGACCAATTAATACAGTCTTTATTCTTGTTGATCCAAGTTCGATTCCAAGACTAGTTTCATCGGTATTAAGCACTTGCTTAAAATCTTTATTCATTGTTTAACCTCCAATTAGTTAATTGCTGCTTTTCTACGGTTATAAACGTCTAATGATACAGCTGCTAATAAGACAATTCCTTTAATTGCTTGTTGGTAGTCGATCCCAATTCCCATTAGTGACATACCATTGTTTAAGACAGCCATAACTAATCCACCAATTATTGCTCCGATTACTTTACCAATTCCACCACTTGCTGATGCTCCACCGATATAACATGCGGCAATTGCATCAAGTTCAAATGATACTCCGGCTTGCGGCGTTGCGGCATTTAATCTTGAAGCAAAGACTAGACCAGAAACTGCTGCCAAAAAGCCCATATTAACGAAAGCAAAGAAAGTAATCTTTTGTGCTTTAATTCCTGATAAGACTGCGGCTTTTATATTTCCACCAATCGCATAAATATGACGGCCCATTTTAGTTCTGCTCATAACATATTGATATGTATATGTTAGGGCAATTAAGATAACTAGAATAATTGGAATCCCTTGGTAGGATCCAAGTAAGAATGAGAAGCCAGCGATAACTGCAGTAAATAGTGACATTTTAGCAATAAATTTAGCTGGTGATTCAACATCGATATCATGCGCTACTTTCTTTTTACGTGATGATATTTGTGAAATCCAAATCATGGCAATTGCTGCTAATCCAAAGATTACTGCATTAGTTTTTAAGCCCATGATTGGTCCCATAAATTCAGGAACGAATTTACTTGAGAAGACTTGGAATGATTTTGGTAAAGGAGCAATTGTTTTCCCCTTTAAGATAATCATAGTAATTCCTCTGAATAGTAACTGGCCTGCTAGGGTAACAATGAATGATGGTACTGCAAGATACGCAACCCAGAATCCTTGCATCGCTCCAAGTAGTGCTCCAACAATAAGTCCAATAATAATTGTTAGCCAAACTGGAAGTCCCATTTCAGTCATTAACATTCCTGATAAGGCACCAACGACTGCAACAATTGATCCAACTGATAAGTCGATATGATTTAAGACAATTAGTATTAACATACCAATTGCTAATATCAAGATATATGAGTTTTGTAGAATGATATTAGTTACGTTCAATGGTTTTAAAAGTAGCCCATTTGTTAATACAAAGAATATTGCAATAATTGCTACTAAAATAATTGTCATACTGTTGTTTCTAAAGAATGATAGAATTCTATCTTTTATACTTGTTTGTGTTTCCATATTAATTACCTTCCTCGCTTATTCCTAACATATGTTTCATAATTAATTCTTCACTAGCGTGTTCACGATCAACTTCGCCACCGATTTTACCTTCATTAATCGCATAGACGCGATCAGCCATTCCTAATAGTTCTGGTAGATCCGATGAAATTAGAATAACGGCTTTTCCAGCACTCGCTATATCATCAATAATCTTGTATATTTCATATTTGGCCCCAACATCAATACCTCGTGTTGGCTCATCTAAGATTAGAACTTCTGGATCAGACATTAGCCATTTACTTAGTACGACTTTTTGCTGATTACCACCACTTAAACTCTCGACAACTTGGTGGACTGAATGGGTTCTAATATTTAGTAGTTGACGATATTCTTCAGCAACTTTAATTTCTTTATTAGTATCAATTACACCGTGTTTAGCAATCTTGTCTAAGCTTGTTAATGAGACATTATGATTAACCGTATCTATCAAGATTAAACCTTGTTCTTTTCGATCTTCCGTTACATAAGCTAAACCACTATCGATAGCTTTTGATACTGTTGAAGTATCAATATCTTTACCATGTAACTTTATTTCTCCACTAGCATTGGCACCATACATTCTTCCAAATAAACTAAGGGCTAATTCAGTTCTTCCTGACCCCATTAATCCAGCTACCCCGACAACTTCACCGGCTTTAACATGGAAGCTAACATCATCGATAACTTTCTTATCGATATCTTGAGGATGGGATACTGTCCAATTTTTTACTTCAAATATCTTTTCTTTAATTTTCGCTGTTTTTTCCGGATAACGATTAGTTAAATCGCGTCCAACCATGCTTTTAACCATGCGCATTTCAGTACCAGCTTCAATTTCATCAATATTATCAGCAACTTTACCGTCACGAATTACTGTAATTCGATCTGATATAGCCATAACTTCATTTAACTTATGCGATATCATAATTGAAGTTATTCCATCTGCCTTAAATTTCATAATTAAATTTAAGAGGTTTTCACTTTCAGTCTCATTTAGAGCCGATGTCGGCTCATCTAAGATTAATAATTTTACATCTTTAGAAAATGCTTTCGCAATTTCTACAAGTTGCTGCTGTCCAACCGAAAGTTTATTTACCATAGTTAATGGATCTAATTCCAAACCAACTAATTTTAATAAACGTTTTGCTTCAACAATTGTATGATATTGATCGACAATTTGATGTTTGCCAATCTCATTTCCAAGGAATATATTATCCACAATCGTCATATCCGGTATTAGCGCTAACTCTTGGTGGATAATAACAATGCCAAGATTTTCACTGTCCCTAATATTATTAAATTCGCATTTTTGATTGTTGTAAATAATTTCCCCATCAAACTCTGCATTTGGATAAACACCACTTAATACTTTCATTAATGTTGACTTACCAGCACCATTCTCTCCGCAGAGTGCATGTACTTCGCCTTTTTCAACATTAAAGGAAACATTATCTAGCGCTTTAACCCCACTAAAGTCTTTTGTAATATTAACCATTTCTAAAATTGTATTGTCCATTTTCTCACCTTTTTTAATAAAATACGGGGTATTAAGAATACCCCGTTTAAGTTTCTTATTTTAAATCGTCTTCTGTAAAGTATCCACTTTCAACTAATACTTCATGGTAGTTGTCGATGTCTACTGAAATCGGTACTAATAAGTATGAAGGAATTACTTTTACATTATTGTTATAAGTTTCAGTATCATTAACTTCAACTTCTGTACCTTCTACTAATGAACGAACCATTTCAGCTGTTTTCTTAGCTAACTCACGAGTATCTTTAAATACTGTTTGTGATTGTTCACCAGCAATAATTGATTTAACTCCTGCTGCAACTGCATCTTGTCCTGTAACTACAGGTAGCGGTTTTTCTGCTGAACCATAACCAACGTTTTTAAGTGACTCAATTACACCTAATGAAATTGGATCATATGGTGATAAGATTGCATGTACATCTTCCCCTGAAGAATAGTGTGCACTTAAGATATTATCCATTCGTTGTTGCGCTGCCGCTCCGTCCCATCTTAATGTTGCTCCTTGTTCAAATGTAGACTGACCACTCTTAATAACTAATTTACCTTCATCGATAAATGGTTTTAATGTGTCAAATGCACCATCCCAGAAGAATAAAGCATTGTTATCATCTGGTGATCCACCAAAGAATTCAATATTGAAAGGACCAGCTTCGTTTGCTAAATCTAATTTTTTAATAATAAATTCAGCTTCTAAGACACCAACACTGTAGTTGTCAAATGTAGCGTAGTAGTCAATGTACTCACTATCCATAATTAAACGGTCATAAGCAATTACTTTAATACCTGCTTCATGCGCTTTGTCTAATACATCTGTTAATGCTGAACCATCAATTGACGCAATTACTAAGATGTCGACACCTTTAGTAATCATGTTTTCAATTTGTGATACTTGGTTTTGAACAACGTCTTCAGCATATTGAAGGTCAGTTTCATAACCTAAGTCTTCTAAAACTTTAACCATGTTCGCACCATCTGCGATCCATCTTTCAGCTGATTGCGTTGGCATCGCGATTCCGACATACCCTTTAGAATCACTATCAGTATCAGTTCCACCGCCACCACAAGCCACTAGCACTAAAGCTGATGCTAGTAATAAAGCAATAACCTTAATCTTCTTCATAAATCCTCCTTTTGCCCCACTCTTTGATAGGGCTTACAAGGATATTATACAACTTTGTACGTACAAGTCAACATCAAATTTGAATAAATTTTACATATTGTCTATTTCTAGTTAGTATTGTGCGTACAAGTTAATTAAATGAATTTATTCACTAAGTAATAATTACCTTATTACTTTACTTAGTAAAACATCTATTATAAACTTAATGAAACCATGAATATAGGAGTGATTTAATGAGTCAAGTAATGTCTAATCGTGAAAAAGAGCTAGCCAATAGTGATATTCTAAAACTATTAGCTAGCTTCGCTATTCCCGCAATTATTAGTAACTTAGTATCATCGCTTTATAATATTGCCGATCAAATCTTTATTGGTCAGTATGAAGGAATTCTTGGTAATGCCGCAACCAATGTCGCCTTTCCAATTGTCACAATCTTAACTGGAGTTTCCTTAATGATTGGAGTTGGATCTGCCTCCAAGTTTAATTTAGAGATGGGTAAGAAAAATCCGGACTTAGCTAAAAACTATATTGGTAATGGAATTATTTATATGTTTATCGCTGGATTTTCCTTAATGATAATTACCCAAGTATTTTTAGAACCCTTGCTATTACTATTTGGAGCTACTGAACAAGTCTTACCTTATGCAATGACTTATACCCGCATTACATCTTTAGGTTTTCCTTTCTTAGTCTTAATAATTGCCGGTAGTCAGTATATCCGCTCTGATGGTTCACCAAAATATGCGATGGCCACAACTTTAACTGGTGCTATCTTAAATACTATTCTGAATCCACTATTAATCTTTACCTTTGATATGGGGATTGCAGGTGGTGCTTGGGCAACGGTAATCGGACAAGCAGTTTCTGCGATTATGATCTTATACTACTTTACTGATTTTAAAATGATTAAGTTGCATAGAGATGACTTCAAGTTACGGCTTGAAATCTTTACAACAACAGCTAAATTAGGTAGTGCTGCCGCAATTAACCAAGTAGCCATCGCCCTAGTTCAAACTGTATCGAATAATACACTAGCTTATTATGGGGCCCTGTCTGTCTATGGATCAGATATTCCGCTAGCTGTCGTTGGGGTTGGCTCTAAAATTAACATGCTCTACTTTGGATTCCTAATTGGGATTGCCCAAGGTATCCAGCCAATTATTGGCTATAACTATGGAGCCGAGAACTATAAGCGAGTCAAGGATACTTTATTTACCGCACTTAAGGTTGGAGTTGGTCTTGGAACTATTGCCTTTATTTGTTTCCAACTCTTCCCGGTCGCAATTATCTCAGTCTTTGGAAAAGGTGATCAACTCTACTATGAGTTTGGAACCTTATACTTAAGAATTTATTTACTCTTTACTATGGTTAACGGGATTCAAATGATTACTTCCAATTACTTTACTTCGGTTGGTAAAGCTAATAAAGGAATCTTCTTATCATTAACGCGGCAAGTTATCTTCTTAATTCCACTAATTATAAGTCTTCCAATTAAGTTTGGAGTTAAGGGTGTTATGTATGCCGCACCAATTGCCGATTTCTTCGCTATCTCATTAGCCATAATCTTCTTGATTATTGAAGTTAGAAATCTTGATTTATTATCTAGTCAAACTGAACTTGTATTTGAGAATTAATTAGACATGAGAAAAGACAGCTTACTCGCTGTCTTTTCATTTGGGCTATAGCTGAATATTGAGCAGTGGGATATCTTCTAAATACTCGATACCAAGGAGAGTCATTGTTAATTAATTTATAATTCAATAAATCAACTACCTCTGATCAAATGTACTAATAAGTTTTATACATACTATATAGAATACTGAAGGTTAATTCTACTCAACTAAAGAATTCATTGATATAGCCCTTAAAATTCTGCCTAAAGCTTTACTAATTGTTATTGATGTTATTGATGTTATTGGTTTTTATTATGAAGTTTTAACACCAACAAGGTCAGCTAACTCTCTCTCCTTAATATCACAAAGCTTTTCTAGGTAGTTGTACCAATATAATACTACATTTTGTATGCGGTTACAAGTGTAAAGCACTAATTTCTTAAATTAATTTAAAAAGACATTAGTAATTTACTAATGTCTAATGTTTAGTTTGTAATTTTACTTAAGCGTTCTGCCACTTCTAGAGCTGATAAGCCGTTATCAATAACATAACGATTACGCTCGCTAACACGGCATTCATGAGAACAAGCACGTAGGTAAGCTGCTTCTGTTTCTTCACTCATTAAGATTTGTTTATTACATGATGGATCAGCACAGTTTACATAACGCTCACATGGTGCGCCTGTAATATAGTCTTTACCAACAATTTTATGGTCAACACGATTAATTGGAACTGAGATTCTTTGATCGAAGACATAGCATCTTCCATCCCATAATTCGCCTTGAACTTCTTCATCATAACCGTAAGTGACAATTCCACCTTCTAATTGGTTAACATCTTCAAAACCTTCTTGGAGTAGCCAGCCTGAGAATTTCTCACAGCGAACACCACCAGTACAGTAAGTTAGAATTTTTTTACCGTCTAATAGTTCCTTGTTTTCTTCGATCCATTCTGGAAGATCTCTAAAGACTTCAATGTCTGGTCTAATTGCTCCTCTAAAATGGCCAAGGTCATATTCATAATCGTTTCTAGCATCTAAGACAACTGTATTTTCATCTTGCATTTGTTCAAAGAACTCAGTTGGTTTTAAATAGTTTCCTGTTAACTCTAACGGGTTAACATCCTTATCTAGTTTTAAGTTTACTAACTCATCTTTAACGCGAACATGTAACTTAGCAAATGCATCTTTATCTTCTAAATCAATTTTAAATGGCATATCTTTAAATCTTGGATCATTGTTCATAGCTTGAATATAGGCTTCAGTTTCAGCAATTGTCCCTGAGACAGTTCCATTAATTCCTTCTTTTGAAACGATAATTCTTCCTAATAATCCAATCTCTTTACATAAGTTATAGTGTTCTTCACGAAAGGCATTAACATCCTCAATATTGATATAATGGTAATACAATAATACTCGGTAATCTTTATTCATATTCTCTCCTCATTTCACATGATTTCTCATGACTATTATATATTCCGATAGCTTGTAAGTAAGCAAAGACTGTAATACTTCCCACATACTTAAAACCACGTTTTTTTAAATCTTTTGATATTTCATCAGATAAGTTATTTGTGACTTCTAAACCACTTATATTTGATGGTCCATTAGTAAATCCCCAAAAGTACTTATCAAAGCTAAGCCCTGCTTCTAGCATTTCAATATATGCTTGGGCATTATTAATGACGGCACTAATTTTAGCTTCATGACGAATAATTGTTGGATCATTTTTCAATTCATTAATCTTAACTTCATCATAGTTGGCTATTTTATTGGCATCAAAATTATCAAAGCGCTCACGAAAGGCTTGGCGCTTTTTAATTATGGTTGACCATGATAAGCCTGATTGAAAACATTCAAGCATTAGCTGTTCAAAGAGATAGCGCTCATCATGACACTCAACTCCCCACTCATGATCATGATAGTCAATTTCTACTTGTTCACTTTTAACCCATGAGCACCGCATATATAACACATCACTTTCCTAATAATTATAAACTAATTTGAAAATAATTCTACTTTAGTACTTTAATTATACTTATAAATTCTATTGCTCAGGATAGTATTGGGCTTGATTTATAATACCCCTAGGGGTATACTGGTTTTAGTGAATTTAGGAGGATTATATGAATAAGAATATTGTAATTGTTGGTGGCGTCGCTGGCGGAATGTCATTTGCTACCAGATATCGAAGGTTAAATCAAAATGATAATATAACTGTTATTGAAAAAGGGGAACATGTATCTTTCGCTAACTGTGGATTACCATACTTTATCTCAGATGAAATTTCTGATCGCAATGATTTACTAGTTGCCAAGAAAGCGATGTTAGAAGATCGTTTTAAATTAAATATATTAAATAATCATGAAGCAATTAGTATTGATTCAACTGCTAAAACGATTAAAGTTGTTAATAAGGGACAAGTAAAAGAATTAGCTTATGATGAATTGATTTTATCCCCAGGCGCAAGTCCGATCTTTATTCCAGTTGTTGGAATTAATAAGCATCCAAATGTCTATACTTTAAGAAATATTCCTGATGCTGATCAAATTAAAGCGGCTGTAGCTAATAAAGAAATTAAATCAGCACTGGTAATTGGTGGCGGCTTTATTGGACTAGAAATGGCGGAGTCATTAAGTAAGGCCGGCCTAGATGTAGCGGTTGTGGAGCTGGCTGATCATTTATTAGCCCAAATGGATATTGAAATGGCGATCATGGCCCACACTGAACTAAAAGCTAATAATATTAAAGTCTTTACTAATAACTCAGTTAAGGAGTTTGTTAATAATAAGGCTATCTTAAGTGATAATCAAGTTATTGATGCTGATATGGTAATTATGTCTGTTGGAGTTAAGGCAGAAACAGGATTCTTAAAAGACTCAAATATAGAGTTAGGAATGCGTGATGCCATCATCGTTGATAGTAATTATCAAACATCGGTTAATAATATTCATGCGATTGGTGATGCTATTATTACTAAGCATGAAGTTAGTCAAGCGGATGCCTTAATTGCATTAGCCGGGCCAGCTAATCGTCAAGGTCGTCATCTGGCTGATATCTTAAATGGGATTAAACGTACTAATAAAGGAAGTCTTGGAACTTCAGTCTTACGTCTATTCAATAAGACATTTGCAACTACTGGCCTAAATGAGAAAGCTTTAGATCAAGATTCAATTGAAGTTATGCATCTTTATGCTAATAATCATGCTGGCTATTTCCCAAATGCCAAAGCAATTGATCTTAAAGTTATTTATGATAAATATAGCCATAAAATACTTGGAGCACAAGCTGTTGGTTATGAAGGTGTTGATAAGCGAATTGATGTTTTAGCAACCGCGATTTCTGCTGGTATGCGAATCTTTGATTTACAGGATCTCGATTTAGCCTATGCCCCACCATTTGGCTCAGCAAAAGATATTATTAATATGGCTGGCTATTATGCTGATAATATTAATTTAGGTTTAACTGATACGATTCAGTGGCACCAATTAGAGAAAGATGCCTTAATCTTGGATGTGAGAAACAGTGATGAGCGCACTAATGGTTTTATCAAGGATTCAATTAATATCCCACTTGATCAATTAAGAGATAATCTTGATAAGTTAGATAAAGATAAAGAAATTGTAGTACACTGTCAAAGTGGAATTAGATCATACAATGCTGAAAGAATTTTAAAAGTTTCAGGCTATCAAGTTAAGAATCTTGATGGTGGCTATAACTTATATGGCCAACTAATCAAAGAAGGAGTTGTTGAAAATGTTTAGAAGATCAATTAGAACGGAAATGGTTAATGATATTAAAACTAATGTTAATATTATTGATGTTAGAGAACCAGCTGAAATTAAAGCGACTGGTTCAATTAAAGGTTCGATTAAAATACCAATGAATCAAATACCAAGTAATCTAGACAAGTTAAATAAAGATGAGGAATATAATATCTTATGTCAGTCCGGTAATCGCTCACTCCAAGTAGCAAAGTACTTACATAAGCAAGGTTATCAAGTAGTTAATTTAATGGGTGGCTTTGGCGCCTTTAGAGGGAAAATAGATTATGAACTGTAATCCAAAAACATATAATCGAATTAAACGCCTGCAAGGGCAATTAAATGGAGCCATTAATATGATTGATGAAGAACGTGGCTGTGAAGATGTTGTGACTCAATTAAGTGCTGTTAGATCATCACTTGATAAAGTCATAAGCTTAATTGTTACCCAAAATCTTTTGGAGACAATTGAGAGTAAACATAATATTGAACTTGAGGATATTGATAGTGCCATCGCCCTATTAACTAAGAGTCGATAAAAAATAAGACCTATTTTGGTCTTATTTTCATTATGCAAATTCTATTGTATTTGTTTCTGCATCCAAGCTTTCGATTTGGGCTTGAACATAAAGGTCAAATCCTTCTTTTAAAAGATGTTGATAACCTTCTTGGAAGTTTTTAGAAATACAGATCGCAGTTGATACTAATTCAGCATCAACACTTTCAAGCATCGTCTTAACGTTTTTAACAACTGATCCTTTTGCTAAGAAATCATCAATTAAAATTACTTTCTTACCTTCAATAAAACGTTTGCCAACAGTTAAGAAATAATCTTTATCTTTTGTAAAAGAGTAAGATGCTTGTTGAATTATTTCTGGATTGTTTAAGTCATTATCTTGTTTCTTAATGATAATTAGTGGCTTGTCTGCATATAAACTTGCAAAGACACTTGGTGCAATCCCTGATGCTTCAACTGTTACAAATAAGTCGTAATCATAATCTTTATAGTAGGCTGCAAAATCTTTACCTAAAGCATCCATAAGTTTCACATCAACTTTAGCGTTTAAAAATTCTGTAACATCTAAAATAACATCTGATTTTACTTTTGCTTCTTCGCGAATAACATTTTCTAATAGTTCCATTTTAACTCCTTTAAATTGTGAATAAGTATGCGATTGATACTAATGTAATCAAATGCATTGTTAGTGAGATATCTTTAAATTTACCTGCAAAGATCATACATAATTCCCAGGAAATAAATCCTAAGACTAAACCTAATGAGATTGATCCTGTTAGTGGCATCATAACAATAATTAAGAATGATGGGATAACATTTTCATAACCCCCGTGCCAATCAATATTTGTAATGTTTTGCATCATAAAGATTCCGATAGTAACCATTGCTGGTGTTGTAACTGCCGCTGTAATTAATGATAGTAGCGGGTAAATAAAGATTGATAATAAGAATAGTAGTCCACAAACAACTGCCATTAATCCCGTACGTGCTCCATTGATAATTCCTGAAACCGATTCAATATAAGTTGATAAGTTTGATGTTCCAAAGATTGATCCAATAAATGTACCAATTGCATCTGCCGCATAGATACGGTGGTTTTCTTCAAATTCTTCTTTTGATAAGTCTGGAATTTGTGAAGCTGCTGCTGAAAGTGTAGTAGCTGTTCCAAAGAAGTCTAAGAATAAGAATGTTAATGAAACAATAATTCCTTTAACATTTAGGATATCGCCTAAGTGCTTGAAGCTGACCATAAATGTATTATCCATCATTGAGTTAAATGGTTCATATGGAATTGCAATTGGGCTTCCTGCTGGAAGTTGTGGTAATGTTGAAATTACTTCAGGTGCTAAGTTAAACCAACCTAGATCTACCCCGTAACGAATTAATAGTCCTACAACTGCTGCTCCGATCATACCGAAGAACACTGCATATTGATTTTTTCTTACTAAGAAGAATGATGCAACTGCAATTCCGGCAAAGGCAATAATAACGTTTGGATTCGCAAAGCCACCAAATGTAATTAAGTTACCTGCATCCGTAACAATAATTCCTGAGTTTTTAAAGGCAACAAATGCAATAAAGATTCCTAGTCCAACCGTACCTGCTTGTTTAACTGATTGTGGAATTTCATTGATAATTCTTTGTCTTGCTTTAGTAAATGATAAGATTAAGAATAATACTGATGATACTAATACACTTGATAGTGCTGCTTGCCAAGTTAAGCCCATGTCTAATACAACTGAGAAAGCAAAGAATGCATTCATTGACATACATGGTGCAAGTCCTAGTGGAAACTTAGCATATAAACCCATAACTAACATCGCAATTGCTGATGAGATAATTGTTGCCATAAAGACAGCATCCTGTGGCATCCCTGCTTGGCTTAAAATTATCGGGTTAACAAAAATAACGTATGACATTGACAGGTATGAAACTAAACCACCCATTAATTCACGCTTTACTGATGAACCCTTTTCATCAATTCTAAAGTAATTATTAAGTACTTCTTTCATATATCCTCCTTTTAAATGAAAAAACTGCCATTTGCGGCAGTAAGAACACAAAAAGAGCTGTACTTAATGCCATAGTTTGCTTCTTTACGGGAAACAAGTAGAGACTTCCGGACCCTATTACCAGAAATATATGGAGTTTTTACCGTTAAACTATAGCAATCATATCTATGATAGTCAATCAAAATAGTAATTATCTAAATTGATAGCCTTACCACTTAATTTCACTTAAAACTTCACTCATTGTAGTAAACGCTTACTTATGGGTGTTATAATTGTGCAATCTTTGTTATTAGTGTTAAACTACACTTAAAAAAGGAGGCTATTCTATGAGTGAAAAAGGTTTAAAAGACAAGTTAATGGGAGCAGTTGGAAAATTAACTGGTAAAACTGAAGCAGAAACAGATCAAATCTTAGATGACGTTGTTGATAAAGGCAAAGAAGTCGTTGAAAAAGGTAAAGAT